>CAZSIG010000020.1:4494-17691 GCA_964606195.1 uncultured Anaerolineales bacterium | reverse complement strand
CCCACCGCCGCCGCGCCGCGTTGTAATAATCACTGCTCTGTTCGCCCAACGCGCCAGTACTCTCGTAGACTATTTCATCATAGGGTAATCTTAAGACATCGCAAATGAGCCGAATTTTACCTAAGCTATCACTTTTGCCTGTCTCTATAAAGCTAATAGTCTTTTCATTGACGCCGATCCGCTCTGCCAAGTCGATTTGGCGCAAACCTAGCTCTTTCCTTCTGTTTACCAAGCGGGCGCGGTCAATTAGCATTACATTTTGTCCAATTTGACAAATTACAAAATATCGGGTAAAATTATGTCTGACAAAACGTTAAACAATACGGAGCGAGTGAAAATGCAAATCTGGGAATGGACACAAGAACAAGAGAATGTCACTACGATTGGGGCTAGAATACCTCAAGCTTTGCGTGACGACCTAGAGAGGATCGCTGAATACGAAAGCGATACCGAGCACGTGGTCAACCTCTCTGAAGTCGTCCGTTACGGCTTGAATTTTTTTGTGTCTAAGTACTTTGGTGACGAGCATAAACGCGGGGGGTAATACCTCGCGATAATTGCTACTACTGCTGATGACGTCACATCAACAGTAGCTAAAAAAATTTAGCGCGACCCGTCCAAGGTGCTTGCGCGTTGTGTAGATAACAACGGCAATGCCGCGCTTAGCTGTATTATAGCACTTTGCAACCAGTCGCGCAAGAAAGGAGCGACTAGGTCACAATTATTAAGTAGTAATCATTATTGTTTAGGCTGACCACCTGGTTATATTATTTCATCTATTCCGCTCAGGAGGGTAATTAAAATGTCAACTAGAGTGAAAACCACGCATAGATACAATCCGTCCGCCCGTCCGCGCCCGGCGGCGGGGCGCGTTTTACCGCATAATGACGGATTGGTATTAGCATTGGGCGCGTGTTAGCTGCGGCGCGTAATTAGAATTAGGAGAAGTAAGCATGGAAAACATACAAGTACGGGTAAAATATGCGCGGACCTACAATCTGGGAGATTACCACAATGTACGTCCCGAAGTAGAGTTAAGCTGTGATGTAGAGCGATTAGAGGATTACGGCGCGGTCATTGAGCGCCTGCTAGACGAAGCGCGGGGCTATGTGGAGAGCGCCATTGATGACGCCCTGGAGAAGGAAAATCTCCCCCCCGATTTTTATGATGGGCCGCGCTATTGCTATATCGAGTTTTCAGCAGAACCATTACTCTGTATTTATCGCCGGGAATTGCATGACCAAATGCCCCAGCGATACAAAACGAGACTGTGCGGTTACCGCTTAGAGTGGCTGGAACAGAAATTCGCGGGCACCAAGTACGATAGCGCTGCAACATTTTATGTCCACCATGACCGAGACATCGCGCGGTTGCCGGAGATTGCTGATTTGGTGCTGTTCAGTGATGAGCACGCGCAAGAGGCTGTACTAGGCTATCGCGGAGAGGGGCCGTGGCTAGAAGATCGCTTCACGCGCAAAGCTGATTATATCAATCGCAATCCCCGCTCGCTGGTCGATCAACTATGCCGCGAGTATCCCGACTATCAGTTAGTATCCGCTATCGATACTGATGTGCCGAATGACTGGCTGGCAGCGAGCGATGACGATGACGGTGACATAGAAGAAATCGCGTTTTAGGCGTTTAGCCGCGTCCAGAAGCCCGCGAAGGGTATATACTATACCACGCGGTACAAAATCCCAGAGCGGGCTTCTGGTGAATTCTGAAGAATTTTTGAGTATAGGACAGGTATAGGACAAAATGAATAGTCAAAAAGATGGGAATTTTCAGCGCATTCTCACGCGGGCGCTGCAAATCGCGGGGAGCGCGTATCAATTAGACCGGCTGCTCGGTTATCATAGCCGGGGACGTATGACCAGATTTGCCCTACGTGGGCAAGCGCGGCGCACTTATAAGGAAAAGCTCATCGCCATGTTCGGTATGACCGAAGCGGAACGCCGCGCCGCTGCTGCCCAGCGCCATCGGCGCGAATGGCAAGAAAGGTACAACGAAGAAAATATTAACCGAACTGCGGGCATTGCGCGTGCGTATTCGCCGCGCTCCTGCTCCACAGAATCATAGGAGAAAATCAAATGGATATGCGAATTGGAGATACGTTCGAGAGAAAAGACAGCCCGCGCACCTGGTGCGTGCGCGGCTTCACGCGGCGCGGGGACATAATCGCCACCTTTCCGCACGAACCGCCAAATTTCTATCCCAGTCTGGTTGCACCGGAAAATGTCACCAAGGTTACCGGCAATATTTACAAAAAACGCGGCACTGCACGACTCATCAATCAGGAGGCACCGCATGAGTAAATTAAACGGGCAACAAGCCCTAGTGCTACGCAAAGCTATCGTAGATCCGCACTTTCCTGTGATTGACTATGTCGGGGATATGACTGACGAATATCATTTTATCGGAATGCGCCTGCACGAAGCGGGCGAAAATCAAGAAGCGCGTATGGCTACGCTGCGTAAATGCCTCGAATTGTACGGCGCCCGCGGGCTAGAGATTCAGGCGGAAATGCGCGCCAGTGATCCCCTCGCGGAAATACGTCCCGTCAAGCCAACAACTGAAGCCCCACTCCCCGCGCTGGCGGTGGATATTCCCGCCGGCGCGGGCGCGGGGGCGTGGATCGATACATATATAGACTATGCGAACGCGGTGTCTCCCATGACCCCGCGTTCTTTTCACGAATCTGGCGCCCTCTGGCTGGCGGCGGTGGCGATTGCGCGACGGCTGGTGTTACGAATGCCCTTCGATAATGTTTACCCAAACCTCTTTGTGATCTGGATCGCGCCTTCCACGCTATACCGGAAAACAACTGCTTTTAACATCGTGCGCGATGTCGCCTCACGGGCGTTCGGTCATCTTCTAGCAGCACAAACTACCACACCGGAGGCCCTACTATCTGATTTTGCGGGGCGCGAACCGCAGCTATTCGACCAACTACCCTTCGAGGAACAGGAACAATGGGGCCTAGAAAGAAATTTTGCGGCACAGAAAGGCTGGCTGCTCGATGAAATATCAGGGTTATTGGCACAAGCCGGAAAGGATTATAACGCGGGCCTCATCGAGGATTTATTACGATTTTACGACTGCACGGACCGCTTCGTAAAATCAACCAGAGGGCAAGGGCGGGTAGTATGCCGTAATACGTATCTGAATTTAATCGGCGCGACGACGCCGCGGGCGCTCGCATTGCACATGAACGCCGAGCGGCTATGGGCAATGGGGTGGTGGCCACGCTTCGCGGTGTTGGCGTCGAACGGGCGCCCCGACTGGCAACGCGCCCAGGAACGGGAGGAACCAGGGGAGATCATCGGCAAGCTAAAATCCCTCTTTGAGCGCCTGCCCCGGGCGCAATGGCCCGAACAAGCAGCGGCGAAGAGCGTCAGCATGGCACGCGGGGTATATGAACTCTGGGAACGCTATAACAAGGCGATCTCCTACGATGTGGTAACCGATGATTTGGATCAACAGCTTTGGCCTGCCTATGGTCGTTTTCCAGTGCACTGTCTCAAGGTCGCGATGATTCTCGCGGCATTAGATTGGGCGGATGCCCCCACGCCGGTGATTGAGATGAGGCATCTCGGCCGCGCTATGCGAATTTGCGAGACATGGAGAGCGAGTGTACATCAGGCGCGCAGCTTGGCAAACGAGAGTGCGTTCGATAAACTACAGCAGCGTATTTTGTATCAGATCGGCCGCCGCGAGCCCAAAGGGGCGTCATATCGCGATCTCTACAAGAGCATGAAGGACGTAGAACCGGAAGAGATCATGAAATGTGTAAATACGTTGGTCCGCTTAGAGGAAGTAGAACCAGAGCAAACGACCGGACCCGGCCGGCAAACAACACGCTATCACCTACCACGAGGAGACCGTTTATGTTAGTTTTGGGGTATGCTTACCCCGAAACCAAAATACCCCGAAACTCCCCAATTATGGGGAAATATACCCCAAAACTAGGGGTTTTGGGGTATATTGGTATTGGGTTTTTATACCCCATAATGTTAATAAACATAGGGCGAAGGAGGCTATAACTATGCAGGCATTTCAGGTATGGAAAGAAGAATCATACAAAGAAGAGGCTGTAACAATCTACGCTTATGACAAAGAAGATGCCGCGAAGAAATTCGCGAGGGAATACGATGCCGGGTGTGGGGAGTATCCGTTTGCTACACTTGGCGGGGTGGTAGTAGTACGGCAAGGAACTAAAACAATGAGAGACGAACATGATAAGCCAGAACGCTTTCTTGTGGAGGGCGAGGCGGTCCCGCGGTACTATGCTAGTAAATTGAGGTAATGATATGCCTTGGCAACGCGAGCTTTATCCAGACAATTGGGAACAAATTGCAGAGGAGATCAAAGACGCGGCGCGGTGGTGCTGTCAAGGATGCGGCGTCCAGTGCTATCGACCGGGAGAGGTAGTAAAGGATAGACGCCGATTATTGACGGTACATCATAAAGACCGCAATCCAGCCAACTGTGCGAAAGATAATCTCATTGCACTGTGCACGCGCTGTCATTTGAAAGCGGAACATAAACTACTAGCGGCTGAACGCCGCGCCGCGCAAGTGTGCGCGGGGCAAATGGTGTTAGGTGGAGGAAGTCTATGGAGCAACAAGTAAGGCTGACTGCTCGGCAAAAACAGATTTTAACGGGGGTTTGTCAGGGTAAAACGGATCGGGCTATCGCGTATCAGTACGGCATCTCCAAGGCGTATGTACGCGACGTACTACGAGCACTGGCGCTGAAATTTGGGTTAAGGGGAGTAAATCGCGCCGTGCTCTCCTGGCGCGGTTACACGTACGTAAAAGATGAGGTATTACAAATGAGGTATTAGAGTTTAGGGATTGCAAAAAAGCGCGCTTGTGGTATATTAAGGACATGGGCTTATATTTTTAGGTTTAGTGGTAGCGGTGAGGAGGGTTGAGGTGATAAAACGGATCCTGAGCGGAATAGTGGTAGTAACCCTGCTCACCGCGTGTTTGTGTAACGTAGTTGGCGCGCAATCGCCCTACGGCACTCCGCACATTTCGCGCACCGTAGACACCGCGGCGATGATTGACACCGCGGGCGCGGCGGTCAATGCGAATATGGGTTGGTTGACGGCGGGGATCGGCGGGGTGATCGCGGTGGTGGTGTTGCGTGTGATAATCAATCAGAATTGGCATTTGCTATGGAGAATTTGATCATTGGGGCGTTCGTGTTATTGGTTATGGAGATTAGCATCGGCGATCTGATTGCGCTGGTAATCGAGGAGATATGGGACTTAGCTTAATCATTGAGGTGCTCGAATTCCTATATCTCGATTTGTTTGAGGCAGTACTCGCAGGGCTGTTGGCAGTCGGTTTAGGCGCGGCGGCGCTGCGGATTGCATATCCTAAATCATCATAAGAAAGGAGGTTATGCTGTGAACGTAAGTTTTGATACGAGTGAAATGATGACTCAAGCGTCTACAACGTTCAATGGGTTATCGAGTATCGCGGTGGTCATCAGCGGTGTGGCGATCGGCTTGGGGTTGCTCTATAAAATCCCTACGCTGGTCAAGCGCATTGGTGGCTAGGGCTAGTTAGGGCGCGCTGCTCGCGGCGCGAGTGGCGCGAGTATTTATCATTTCTCTTTTTAATTAAAGAGCCGGCATAACTTAATACGCTCTCATTTGAGAGGAGCTGCGCGAAGCGTAGCGATTAGGAGCGTGGAGGCTGCCGGCTGCCACGCTCTTAGTTTTATAGCTATGAACCGAGTGAAGATATTCTGGGGCTTGATTACGATATTTACCGCGTTTTTGGCGGTGCTGGTGCTGGTGGATAGTGCCGGCGCGCAGTGCGGCAGTTGCCCGGCAGATCAACAAGGCCCGGTAACCGATACCATCAGCGTTAATGTTGCTGCCGGCGAGACGTGCGAGTTTACCGCGCACGCGACGGCGCAAAATCCGACCGCAGCGTTCGTTGGGGCTAATGTGTCGGTACCAGGTCATGGTACGGCACATAATCAGGAGAGTGAGGGCTGTTTTGATAGTTGTGGGGGGAACGTTAGCTGTATTCTGAGTTGTCAGCGTAACTGTACGAGTTTTGGAGTAGAGACTGACGCGGTATTAGAGGTGACGTTTGAATCTTCTGGCGTGTATACCGCGAGTGCAAGCGCGACGGGAACGTGTAATCCTGATGTGCAGTTGTTCGCGGATTGTTCCGGTGGTGATGATGAACAACTTTGCATGATGCCCCTGAATGGTGATATGAACGGTGGGGAGCATTGGGTAGAGGTAGGAGATATAAATTGGGAGACTGTATCCGGCGATGGTTACGCGGTGATCGCGGGAGGAGACTGGATCCAGCAAGTGATCCCGATGACATATACTACTCAAACGTACTGGAATTACTACGCGGAACCTGCAGCCGGCTATGCCGGTGATGAAGTGCAAATACAGATTACGCATTATGGGTTGACGACGACACCATACAGCGTAACGGTTGAATTGCCGAGTTCCGGATTTATTACGCTTCCATTAACTGGTTCTGTAGGGATTATGTTGACCGGGGTTAGCAGTCCTACGCGGCTTAGTTTTTTTTGTTTGGGCTATGGTGATTATTGCCAATTTCCAGACAGTGAATTGACGAACATCAATATGCAATGGTCCCCGCCTGAACAATTTGGGACCTATTATGAGCCGCTGTACGAACCCTATGGGGGCGCGATATTGGACGCGGGGGAGCGGTTCTATCAAGGCATTGCCAACGATTATCAGAGTGTAGGCAACTACGCATTGCATATCAGCGGCACAGCCACCGCGCCGATTACCTTGGGCGTCCGCCTGGATAGCTGCGGCTTGACCGGCGCGGGTAGTGGGGATAATTGGTACTATCACATTCCCATATCGCCTACCGGGGGCTATTTCGACCATTACGAACAGGTAGTTTGTGATGGTTACAATCGCTTGGAAGTCAAAAATCTGAGCAGTTCTCAAGTCTTCGTGGATCGTGTTTGTCTGGAGGAGATGGCAGTTTGCCAGCCTTTGGGCGGATGTAATCTACTAAACGCGTCGTTTGAAGCCGCGTTGGAATTGTTTGGCATCTCTATTCCGGTAGCCTGGGGCGTGGAGGATGGTACGTACCAGCCCCCGCCAACAGCGACGATCACGCTAGACGCCGGCGGCTATATCAGCCAATCGACCTGTATCGCCCCCGGCGATTATCAGCTAATTGTCACCGCGCGCGGGATCACCGAGAGCGGCGGCTTCGGGGCGCAATGGCTGGATCCGGGCGGCGGCGATGAGGAGACGACCATCCCGATGCGCGTCCAGGTGGGCGCGGGCGCGGCATGGGAATCGGTGCGCCTGGGTGATTTTGACACCTATATCACCAATTTTCATGTTAGCAGTCAGGCATATTGGCACGAACTGCGGATAGAACATGGCGGAGCGCAGCATCACCTAGAGATTGCCAACGTCTGTTTGCTCAAGATTGAGGATACGCCGGCGGATACTAACACCTGTGGCGTGATTCGCAACTCTACATTCATCAATACGAGCGAAGACCCGCCCGAAGCGGAGCCCTGGTACGTCACCGCGAATACCGTAGATTTTCATGACAACTATATTGAGCAAGCTCCTAACGGCGCGATTGCCCAGAATATCATCAGCAATACGACCGCGTTATCCTATACCTTGCGCGTGGTAGCCCGTGCTAGACGGCGTAGCCTAGCGCGGTTATTGGTTAGCTTGGACGAGACAGAACACCAATTCGAGTGGAACGGGACAGGCGAACAGGTATTAACTTATACGTTTGAGTCAGTCACGCCCTGGAACGTTGACGTGATCGAATTGAAAAACAACAGCACTGGCTTTTGGGCAAATCGCATTGACATATTTCAAGTCTGTCTGTTCCCGGGCGATATTCCTACTGATTCAGAAACGGTATCGGCGACCTACGATTGTGATGAGCAATGTGACTTTCCCGCGCCCAATGGGTGTGACACTTCTTTGAATAATGGGAATTGTGATTACTACGGTAAGCCCGCGAGTATGTTAATTTCGTTTACCGATATTCCTTATTTGGGAACGCATATCGGGCGCTGGTTCGATTGGTTGAAATGTCATCTGGAATGCTGGTTCAGGAAAATACTGGACGCGCTACGCGAGCGCGTGGAGAATATAACCGGCATCGAGTTGCCGAGCCTAGACGATATCCGCTGTTGGTTGATCAGTCTCCCCGCGCTGTTGAATAACACCTTTGGGCATACCGCAGATCGCATCTTTAACTATCTCGCGTTTCTAGGCAATGACCCGGCGCGCACGTTCTCGTATTTCTTCGAGTGGATAGCGCAACGTATCGTTGAGACCACCGAGCGGTGGGAGAATCGCATTGCTGCGACCAGCTACGCGGCGAATCAGATCGCCGATTTCATTCTGAACCTGGGCGATCTCTTTGTCGAGATCGTCAACACGCTATTCTTACCCGTGGGCATGGTGTTGTCCATTATGGCGAGTGTGTTATATCTCGCGATCATTTTCGTTGGTGCACTGGCTACGCCGGCGGATAGTCTCGAATTGCCCGCGCCGGAGAGTCTGTTCTGGTGCATCTTAGAGCAGTTGGATTGGTTTATCGACAACACCGCCTTCTATTTGGTGCCCGCGGCGCTGATCGGCTTTCTAGCCTGGAGGACGTATAAATGGACTCTGCAAAGAGTACGCGAATTACAAGCCTAATCATCGCCATAATTGCAACCATGTTCCTTGCCGCGCCGGCATGGGCGCAATCGCTGGAGGTGTGCGAGACCCCCACGCGTGTATACACCCCCTCGCCCATGCCTACGTTATCTCACGCGACCTTGACGCCCTTCCCTACCCCTACGCCGTATACCGTGAGTGTAGCCTTGCCCGGCTATGCCGACATCATCAGCTACACAAACCAACTTACCGCGTTGAATGAGAGCGCGTATGATTATATAGTTTCGTCCACGTTGACCGTATCCGATACCGCGATCGCGATACCTGTAGCCATGGTCAAGGCGTTGGTGAGCATCAATTCGTTTCTCGCGGCGATCATCGGCGCGTTATTAGCCTATTTTGCCTATCGGTTCTTTTTTAGTACTACCGTTACCGTTGTGAGGTCATCGAGCAGCATTGGCGACCGTATTCGCGCCTTCTTGCGGATGATTGCCCCCAGTTGGCAGGAACTCGCCATCATCGCGCTAGTGCTGGGTACCCTCTACGCGTGCAATCGCGTCTTTTGAATTTGAAGGAGCGTAGCTATGCCAGGTCCACATTTACCTACCCCGACCCCCTTTGCCGGCGGCTTTGGAGTGCACGGCTTACCGGCGGGTAGTGGCGGCGCGTCACCGTTCAATCTCACGTTTGATATATCGTGCGCGGAGATTAGTAGCACGTTCAGGACGTTCGTCTTCGCGGCGAATCATAATAATCTGCTGGACATCGTGCTGTATATGGGCGTGGGCTTTTGGCTGCTCGATTTTATCATCTATGAAGCGACCGGTAATCACCTATTGGGGCTGTGGCGCGGTGGGGGGCAGGAGTTGGACATCAACGAGACGTATGATACCGGTATTACAGATCGGGAAAATTACTACGGCAGGCAGGCGCATGAATCATTTGTAGAGCAATTTGGCGATGAAATACGCGCCGAGCAAGAATTCTGGGATACATGGATGAGTGATTACGATGAAACGTAAAGCAGACCGGCCCTACCAAACCTATAAAACCACCGACATCATCATCGTCGCCGATGGCTATGATCCTCTCGCCGCGCCCGCTCATGCACATTTTGACTTTCTACCGTATGCCATCCCGATGTACATCACCCCGTTGATTCTATTGATCGTCATCGGCGTGCTAGTATGGAAATTTTTCCCTCGTGGCGGCACCGTCCGCGCCGAAAGCTACACCCCCACCCCCACTCCCACCAAACCGGCGACGGCGACCGCGACGGCGACAGCGACCTATACCGCGGTGCCCACCTTCACCCCCTATCCCACCTACACCCCGCTACCATCCATCACCCCCGCGCCGGTTGTAGTACTCCCCTCCGCTACCGCCGCGCCGCTGGTGGAGCAGGTACAGGAACTGATCGAGATCGATAGCCACGTCATCACCGGCGAATACACTCCCACCCCCCTGCTCGACTTGAAACGCGTGGAGTTAGAGCGCGTCCCGCGCCTCGCCACGCCCAGCACCACGCCCAGCCCTACGCGAGTCTGGCAGGCGTGGCACGTGGTAGAATTTTGGTGCGAACCGAATGACCCCGGCACCTCGAATGACCTATTTAACTGTCTGTTAAACGCCGAGGGCAAGATCCTCGATACCCCGCGCTATGCCATGAGCGCGGCGAACCCGGAGCACAAGTTCTATACCAACCGCGCCGGCAGCGCCACGATGGAGCGCGGCTGTCACAAATTCATGCTGGGACATGGGAGCTGGTGGGACGTGCAGGTAGAAGATGAGCCGAGCGCGCTACTCAAGTTTCACAGCACCGCGCCGCGTCAGAAATGCTATGCGTTTTGGGAATTTGGCGAGACGCCCCTAATCGTTGCCCCCACCGCGCCCGCGCCCGCTCCCCAAGATACCGTCTCCCACGCCCAGGACACCGCGCCCGCGCCTCCCCACACGCCGCGTCCCGCTCCCAGCACTACCCCCACGCTGCCGGTGATCACGCCGCCGCCCACCTGGACGCCCGGCGCGACTTGGACCGCCGCGCCCACCTATTCTCCCTTACCCACCGGCACGCCGCTGCCTACCCGCACTCCGTTGCCCACCGGCGCGCCGCCGCCCACCTTTACGGCAGTGCCCTGGTTCCACACGCCCCCCCCGCAGGGGACGCCTGTATTCGCGCCCACCATCACGCCCCTAGTGCCCTTATCGGATAGCGACTTCGCGCTAAGCACCGCTACGCCGGTGTTAGCACCCCTCACGCCATGAAAAGCGAAGTTGCCCAACGTGGCCACCACGCAACGCGGTGGTTATCTGTCAAGTAACCCCCTATTTAAGGGGGGAAAACGGTAGCGAAAAAATAGTTTTCTACTGACTATATCAAATTATGTCAAGTGAAGGAGGAAATATGTTGGGTCATATTAGATCGAAAATAAGTTATTTTTGTTGGCGAAACGAACGCGTATTGTTCGCGACATTCAAAAGCATCTGGCAGACAGTAGTAAACCTGATCGCCTGTTTAGTGCTCATGGTGATCGCCTATCGCGCCGTGCTGTTCGGTGCACCGCTGGCTACCAGTACCGCCGGCAAGACCATCGCCGAATTGACCGTAGCCGAGGGGTTAGGCTTGGTAGTGGGGTTCTGGATGATGACCTTCGCGGTGCGTTATGTGTTCGACCTAGTTTGGTGGGAATACGATGGGAATTTGGAAGGTCTGAACAATGCAATTGAGTGATCTACAGTTAAAGTTTTTGCTTCATATGGCTGTATTTGTCACCGGTGTACCCTTATTAGGGTTATTGTGGAAAGTATGCAAATGGATAGAGAGCAATCCAGAGATAGCTTTGCAGGCAGAGACTTTGCGTGGAATTGGCGCGGTAGTATTTGCGCTAGTTATATTGCATTTAGTTATGTATGCATTCAGTCGTGAAATTAGCAACGCGAAAGGTATGTAATAAACTATGCACACATTGTACTGTTATTACTGTTATTATGATGGGGATCGCATGAAATGCGAAGGCTTTGTTGGCATGGAGAGACGGAACGCGGGGTTTGGAGCTATACCCACGCCATTGACCTACTATGCTAATGGTAACCCAGAGCGGTTGCCCCAGGTTATGCCTTCGGTATTGACATGGAGGTAGTTTAATGCTGGCATTACTTTTGATTTACTTGAGCTTTACCAGCTTTGCGCCCGGCGTCAAGCTGCTAACATACGTCAATATCGGCATAGTCGCCGCGCTGCTGATATACGTCATAGCCACTCGCGCCTATCCCCGCGCCCGCGCCTGGCTCTACCTCGCGCCGGTCGGGATCGCGACCGTAGCCAACTGGCGCGAGCCGGTGCACGTCACCGCCTACGCCGTGCCCAATGATACTCAGCGCCTGTTGACCATCGCCTTCTACGTTCTCCTATTCTACGCGTTGCGCCGGCGTTACCGCCGCGCCGCGATATTAAAACAGCTTAAGGTAGTGACCGCCTTCACCTTCACGTACACCAGTGGCGCGATGCTGCTCCACTTCATCAAATACCGCGCTACATTCGTATTTCAACCAGACCGATATATCGTTTTTCATCGCAACTACGCGGCGGCATATTTCGTGTTGCTTCTCTGCTTTATTCCGTTATTTCGGCGCAGTTGGCGGCGCACTGCGCTGCTGCTAGCCGGTACGGCATGTGTGCTCTGGACAGACAGCCGCGGCGGGACCGTCGCGCTCATGGTGCTATGGGCGCTCATGCTGTACAAAGCCGCGCTTAAGGTGTTCGATGATCTACCGATTAAGGCATTTCGCGACGCGGCAGTAGTCTACAGCCCCTTTTTTCTCGTTGGGGGCGCGATGGCGTTGATCGCCAAACGACCGCACACCGTCCAGGTGCGGCTGGACATCTGGGCAGACGCTCTGAAATCGTTTCTAAGCGCGAAAACGTTCTTATGCGGGGCAGGTCCCGGCAAATTTTTCGCCACGTCGCCACTGGAGGCGAATCCCGCCGGCTATGCCCACAACATGTTCCTCACCGTTGGCGTGGAGACCGGCTTTCCCGGCTTAACCGCGCTGCTGAACGGGCTATACCGCGCCATGCGCCGGGCGCGGCACGATTGGAGCAAGTACTTTCTGAGCGTCTTTATCATATTGCATTTAGTGGATGATGCCTGGCTCATTTGGGGCGTGGGCGCATTAGGCGCGGCGGCGTGCGCCGCGTTAGCGAGAGGAGGTAAAAAAGCACATGCTTGATGGATTGGTTGAGAACGCGGTTAGTGTATTTGGTAGTTTTGCTTCTATCGCGCTGGCTGTTGCTGGAATTGGGTTAGGACTGATTCTGTTTGTCAAAATACCGCGTATGTTCAAAAGTGCTGTGAGGGAGGGAAAAGCGAAGCACCGCGCCTCAGAACCGCGCCCGGTGCGTTTGAAAGCGCCCGCGCCGGCGGTACAGGTGCCTAAAACTAAGAATCGTAAGTCGGGGAAGGCCGCGAGTATTCGCGCTGTAGCCGTACCCGCTGAACCTGTGCTCCCACCCGAACCCGCGTATG
>CAZSIG010000020.1:0-4394 GCA_964606195.1 uncultured Anaerolineales bacterium | reverse complement strand
ATTCGCGCTGTAGCCGTACCCGCTGAACCTGTGCTCCCACCCGAACCCGCGTATGTTCCCCAGAGTGAAACTGAGCTAAAAGTATTACAAGCTTTGGAGAGTAAGGGCGAGAAAGGGGGGGTACACATAAACGATGTGGCGCGGCGGTCTGGTTTGGGCGCGGCGCAGGTAGCTGGGACCTTGACAATGTTGCATTTAGGTGATGTTATCGAGGAGACCCACCCGAATACGTATGCGCTTAAAAAGAACTTTGCTCCAGAGGTAAGCGGCAGCGCGGCGAAGTGGGAGGCGGCAGCGGAGAAAGTGACGCCGGCGGAGATCGGCGCGGCGGCGAGTAACATTGAAGCGAAGCTTCAGGAGCGCAAGGGGGAAATGCCTGAACCTGTGCGTACTTGGGCGAAGGGGCAAGTAGTACGCGTCTTTGGGCGCGATCCTACGCAGAAGTACGATTTGCAATATCGAGTTATTGAACTTGATGAGCTGAAGGCTTCGCATACGTTGGGCGGCACAGTGAACGCAGCATATCCGGCGGAATTACAGCCCCGCGATCGGGGGCGCATGGCAAGTATTGCGCAGATAAAGAAAATTGCCCAGAATCTGGAGCCGGCAGCTCTCTTGACCGAAACGCACGCGTTGGATCGCGGCGCGCCGATTGTGGGTAGTGATCTAGCGGTAGAGAGTGGCAATGCGCGCAGTCTCGCGGTGACAATGGCGTATCATCTGTATCCTGAACAGTACGCGGCGTATCGAGATGAATTGGGTAAGCGTGCTACAGATCTGGGGATTGATGAAGGGCAATTGGGAGAAATGACCGCGCCGGTATTGGTGCGCGAGCGGATTACAGATGTTGACCGCGTGGAGTTTGCCCGCGAAGCGAATCAGTCAACGGTATTGGCGATGAGTACTTTGGAGCAGGCGAAATCGGATGCCAAGCTAATCTCTACTGAGATGCTCGAAATGTTAGAAGTGGGGGAGACGCAAGATGTGAGCGGCGCGGTGCGTTCCGGGCGCAACCGGCAGTTCGTCAACTACTTCATGCAGCGGATCCCGGAGACAGAAGCAGCCGCTATGCAGGACAGCGACGGCGGCTTGTCTCAAGAGGGGGTCAAGCGGATCACCGCGGCGATGTTCACTCGCGTATTTGAAGATGATCGGTTGGCAGCGCGTATGTACGAGACGACTGATGATGATATTAAGAATATCACCGGCGGCTATTTTGCCGCGCTGGGTAAGTTAGCTCGGGCAGAAGAATTGGTTAAGACCGGCAAGCGCGGCGCGGAATTGAGCATTGCGCCGGAACTGGCGCGGGCGGCGGAGAAGTATAGCGAGCTTAGGGCGCAGGGTATGGGGGTTCAAGAGTATCTCGCGCAGATTCAAATCTTTGAGCGGGAGCTAACGGCATTTGAGGAGAAAATTTTAGTTGCGCTGGATGAGCGCAAGCGGAGTAAGAAAGCGATCAAGGCGTTAATCGCGAAGTGGGCGGATCTGGTAGAGCGTAGCCCCGCGCCGAATCAGCAGAGCTTTTTGAGTGGAGATCCGGTACCCACTAAAGCAGAATTGGCGGAACGTTGGCTACAAGACGACCAGGAAGAACTACCCTTCTAAGGAGGAGCTATGTTATCGCAAATGAACCTTAAACAGCGCGCCGTAGTGGCGCAATTGAACGAGCTGATCACCGCCGCGAGTAAGAGCACGGCGCGGGATCAACTACTAGACGACATCGCCGCGCTACAAGCGGCAAAGACGAAGGTTTTGCGGGCGCGGTCACTGGGAGAGGTACAGGAGGTAGAGAGTGGCATTACCGAGAATAAACCTGGCTAAGCTCAGATATTACTTGCCCTTCGCGCCGCTATGGTTGTGGGACGAGGAGACGCGAGTGGAGCAGGATGAAGCGCGCCGGCTGAAGAAACGGGTAGGGCGCATTGTACAGCGCGCCGAAGCCGCCGGCGTCTCCGCGAACATCACCAAGCCGATTCCCAAGAGCCGCAGTCGCACCGGACAGGCGTATGAGGATAAGCTCATATTAGGACCTGCCTTCGCCACATCGAGCGAGGCGGTGCTCTATGTCGCGCATATTCCCCAGAACAAGTACATCAAAGATGTGAAGTCGGATATGTTTCGCGAGGAGTTTCAGCGCATTGTCGGGAAATCGCTCTATTACCGCGAGACGCCGGGCCGCACCGGGCAGCACTGGCTGGCAGTGCCGCTAGACGGCGGCGGTGAGTTGCCGCGCTATGTGCGCTACCGCGAAGCGTTAGCGTTCTTGCAGCGATTACGTGAGACGGAGCCGGAGTTGCACCCGATGACCTTTACGCCAGGTCTGGGGGTGGATAAGAAGTTCAACACAATGACGCTCGAAAACGACTTCACTAACTTGCTGATCGGCGGCTCGCCCGGCTCGGGCAAGACGATGGGCGCGATCAACTTGCTGTTACAACTGTGTGCGGTACTCGCCCCCCCCAACGAAACGGAACGCTACGGGGGGCAATTGCAGGTGCTGCTGGGCGATCTCAAGGGGGAGTTTCGCCCGCTGCGCTTGGCAGCGTTGCCGCACTGTATCGCGCCGGTAGCGACCACGCCGGAGGCGGTATTGGCGATGTATAGCGCGGTGCTGGCGATGATGCGGAAACGGCAGGAGCTGTGCGACGCGGCGGATCGGGTAGGCGTGGACGACTATAACCGCGATCGCCCGCTCAACGAGACGATTCCGCACCTGATTGTGATGGTGGACGAAATCGCGACGTTGACTTTGCGTAAGGAATACGGGGAGCGCACTGTTGCGCTCATGGCGGAATTGTTCAAAGATTGCCGCGCCTACAATATCCACAACATCATTATGACCCAGCGCCCGGAGGTTAAAGTAGTGCCGGGGCTAATTCGGGATATGTGCACGGTGATCGCGTACCGGTGCCGCAGTAAGGAACAATCGCGTATGCTAACTAAGGGCAACGAGGCGTATGACCTCAAGCGCGTTGCCGGGCGCTGTGTGTACGATGATGGGCTAGATTGGGTACTGGTGCAAACCCCGATTCCCGTGAACGACCGCAAGCGACTGTTTACGGAGATCGTGAAGGAAGTCAAGCGGATTGAGACGCATTGGGGCAAGCAACAACTCGCGGATTGGCATCCCGATTTGTTGCCCGGGGGGTTTCTCTGGCGCGCCGAGAAGATCATCGAATACGTCCTGGAACATGACGATTGGCAAGACGAGCCGGGGCGGTGGATCATGCACGTTAAAGCGATTCAGGATAAGTTTGGGAGTACTGAAGGATTTGACGGCAAGGTCAAGACCGGGCGGTTTTTGCAGCAGCTAGAGACGCGGTGGTTCGAGTTTGCCGGCACGCGGTACTACGTCATTCCGGCGGATAAGCCTAAACCGCGCTATCTGGTGACCGAGGCATATTATTTGCAAATGCAGTTAGCAGCGACAGAGACGGTGAAGGCGGTGGAGCCCGCGCCGCGAGAAATGCCGGAGACGCCGCCGGTGGAGGTAGAGGAGAACGAAGCGGTGGAGACCGCGCCGGCGGAGGTGGTAGCCGCAGCGCCAGAGCCGGTGGAGGAGCCTAATCCCTACTTGGCGGATGTTTTGGAGAGATTGAAAGAGCGCGAATATCACACTTGTGAGACTTGCCGGCATTATACCGGCGAGGATTATTGCCCACACGATTATGTGGTGGATGGTGATTGCGCGAATTGGGAAAGTTCGGGCTAATTTACAATTAGCAATTTACAATTTTTAACTTATCGGTGAAAAACCGCAAAGTCTAGGAAATGCAAACAGGGGAGAAATAGGGTGAAACGACAGAGGCAACAACGAGTATCATTGCTAGTTTTGGCTGGCTTGGCAGTCTGGGTATGTGTAGTGATGCTCATCACCGCGCCGCGCGGCGACATCGTCCACGCGCAGACCGGGTGGACGAGACCCGACTCCTGTTGGGCGTCAGAGACGGGCTGTTCGTATGCGATGGATGGCAACTGGACCACAGTTTGGAGCGTAGCTCCCGGTTACGTCGATTTTCCGGAGTATTTCATAGGACTTTTCGACAGTAATGTCGGAATGACCGGCATTCGATTCCGGTTCAGAATGCCGCGCTGGACAGATATAACTGTGCAAACGTCTGCAAATTACACAACGTGGACGACACAGTGTTCGCAGCGCTATGACGACGACGCCATCCGCTATTGTTATTTCGATCTTGTGCAGGCGAGATACGTTCGTCTGCTCATCACAGACTGCGCGGACAGGCCATATTTGGACGAGGTGGAGGTGTACATCGAGCCTAATACGCCTACGCCCACCGCGACCGCGACGGATACGCCGACCCCCACCAACACCCCCACCCCGAACTGTACCGCCATCGCGACCGATTGTGCCTACTGCGCGCCCGCGCCGA
>CAZSIG010000019.1:0-17967 GCA_964606195.1 uncultured Anaerolineales bacterium | reverse complement strand
ATGGCGCGGTTTTGTGAATATTAGTTTTATCTAGTGAGGGGGAATGAAAGATGGCTTATCAAGTGTTATTGCATCCGGCTAATGAGGACCCGCTGTTAGCTGACATGGACGAATTACCTGATCCGACTTCGGGGTATGTGCATGTTTATAACATGAGACGGCGCGATGGTAAATTGCCCGCTTATATCGATGATCGGGCTACCTCTTTTATTTGGCCTTGGCACCGTTTGACCTTGGTTGAGATTTTTGGCACTACTGAGGGAAGTAAAGAGGACGAAGAGGACCTGGCGGGTGGTGGAGATTTAGATATAGATTTGTTTCGCGATTAGTTGAGACTTTGTGTAGAATGCAACAAAGTGAAGGCAGTTTTGTCGCGTAGGTAGCTTATGGCAGAGACATGGTTGTTCAATGTCTCTGCTTTTTTATATCACTAGTTGGGATTCGCGGTATCGAATTGCACTACTAGCAAAAATGTGGTATTATACGATACATAAAAATTGGGGAAGGGGTTAAGTTATCACTTTCACATTGTAGCCTATATAACCCTTTGTAGTTTTGTAACGATTGAAGGAGGTGATGTAACAAAGAATAATAGTTAGTTTGGGCATTAGATATATTCTCGTCCGCGAGGTATATAACTGCCCTTTTGTGTGACTCATTACGGTTGTTGTAAACGTAATGAGAGGTAGTTTCGTTGAACATAACTTTATTTTGTAAGGAGGATAGAGAGGAAATGAAAAAATTTGCATCGTTGGTTGCCATTGTAATAGTGGCCAGCCTCATCATCTCTTCCTGCGCGGCTCCGACCCCCCAGGTCGTCGAGAAGGTGGTGACCGTGGAGGTAGAGAAGGAAGTCATCGTTGAGAAAGAGGTCGTTCAGACCGTTGAGGTAGAGAAGGAAAAGGTTGTTGAGAAAGTTGTCAAAGAGACCGTCGTAGTTGAGAAAGAGGTTGAGAAGGTCGTAGAGGTTCCCGCGGAAGAGGGTCCGGCTGATGATCGCGTGACCTTGGATCTGGCTTGGGGAACTGAGCCTCCAACCTTGGATCCCGCGTTGGCAACAGATACTACTTCGGTATGGGCAGATGAGGTACTTTTCTTGGGATTGACCGGATTTGACACCGATGGTGAGACAGTTATTCCAGAATTGGCAAAGAGTTGGGAAGTCTCTGAAGATGGTACGGTCTATACTTTCAATATGCGCGATGATGCCGTGTGGGTACACCTTAACCTTGCGACAAATGAGGTAGAGGAAATCGGCCCGGTTACGGCGCATGACGTTGAATATGGTGTAAAGCGCAGTTTGAATCCCAATACCGGTTCTGATTACTCCTACGTGCTCTACATCATCAAGGGCGCGGAGGAATTAAACAGTGCTGACCCCGAAGCTGAGAACTTCCAAGAATTGGTAGATGGGCTAAGCGTTAAGGCAGTGGATGACTACACCGTAGAATTTACTCTGAACCACGCGGCAGCTTACTTCCCCGCGATCGCGGGTATGTGGGTGGCGCGTCCGATGCCGCAAGCAACTATTGAGGAGTACGGTGATCGTTGGACTGAGGCAGGTATTATTGTCAGCAATGGGCCCTACGCGTTACAGGAGTGGACACATGGGGCGCACCTTACTTTGGTCAAAAACCCCTTGTGGTACGGTTGGAGTGAGGGAGACATGGGGAACATCGAAGTCATTCGCGGTCCCGTTATTCAGGAAGCCTCCACGACAATGGCTATGTATGAGGCAGGCGAGCTTGACTATCTGACTGACCCGGGTTGGGGACCGCCCTTACCAGACATCGATCGCATCAAGGCTGATCCGGAGTTGAGTGAACAGTTTAAGATTCTCCCCTTCTTGTGTACATACTACTATGGGTTTGTAAGTGCCAAACCGCCGATGGATAACGTTTTGGTACGCAAGGCGTTTGCGGCGGCTATCGACCGCCAGCTCCTCATCGATAACGTGACTAAAGGGGGGCAACTGCCAGCGCATACTTTCGCGCCGAAGGGGATCTTCGGCAACGCGGTTGACAATATGGAGATCGCGCCGTACTTGTTAGATTATGAAGATGGCTTGGCGAAGGCGAAAGAGTGGATGGCTGAGGCTGGCTATCCTGAAGGTGAGGGTATCGATGTTGTGTTGATGCACAACGTCAGCGAAGCTCACGGGCAGATCGCGCAGGCTATTCAGGCGATGTGGGTGGAGGCTTTCCCGAAAGCCAAGATCACCATCGAGACTCAGGAATGGAAAGTTTACCTGAAGACCTTGTTGCCCGATTCGCCGGATGAGGACAAACCGCATATCTATCGTTTGGGGTGGTGCGCGGACTATCCGGACCAGGATAACTGGGTGAATGGCGTATTCCATTCCAAGAGTACGCAGAACTATGCTAAGTACTCTAATGAAGAATTCGACGCGTTAGTAGAGCAAGCTGCAAGAGAACAGGATCCGGAGAAGAGAATCGAGCTTTATAACGAAGCGGAGCGGATTCTTATCGATCAGGATATGGGGATTTCCCCCATTTATTACTACACTCGATTGGTTATGGACAAGCCGTACATGACCTTCACCCCGCGTCAACCCGGTGGTGGTGGCGATCCAGTCTGGCTGTGGAAGATGGATTGGGAAGCCAAGAAAGCCGCGTTGGGCAAATAGGCTAGTTACTTTGAGCAGCCATGTGGTCGCAACGACCGCGTGGCTGCTCATCTCGTTTAACCCAATTTGACTAATCAGTTGACGCGATTTTGTATTTGTAATAATTATTTTTGTTTTTGTTTACTGGGAAAGTGTAACTGGTTAATAAGTCGTTAGAGAGGAGGGGTAAATGTATCGTTATGTTATAAGGCGAGTACTTTTTTCTATACCTGTGCTTCTGGCTTTGGTATTAACGGTGTTCATTTTGATGCGTAGTCTGCCGGGTGGCCCATTTGACTTTGCTGGGGATAAGAGCCTTCCCCCCGCGGTAGTAGAGAATTTGGAAAGGAAGTATCACATTGATGAACCGTTGCCCAAACAGTTTGTTCGATACCTTGTCGGCGAGATAATGGATACAGGGAAGATTCAAGATTTAGGAAAAGGGGGACTACTACGCGGTGATTTAGGTGTTGCTTTCCGACAGCGCGGTCGTTCAGTGAATGAGATCGTAGCAGATTCGCTCCCGATTTCCGCACAGTTGGGATTCTTATCAGTCTCTCTGGCGCTGCTCATTGGTATCCCATTAGGAACTTTCGCCGCGTTAAAGCAGAATACATGGATAGATTACCTAAGCACTTTTGTAGCTATCATAGGGGTCTCCATTCCTAGTTTGGTCATGGGACCTTTACTTCAATGGCTTTTCGCTTTGAAGCTAGGATGGTTACCAGTGGCTACTTGGGGAGCATCTCCTCCCTTTATTCTAGGGTTCATTCCTAAACCGACAATAGAATTTTGGTTGTATGCTATATTACCGGTCGTTGCCCTTGGGTCGCGCTTCTCCGCGATCATCGCTCGTCTGACGCGCGCAAGTCTTCTGCAGGTTGTTCGCGAAGATTATATCAGGACTGCTCGGGCTAAAGGGCTTATAGAGCGCGTGGTAATTGTACGTCATGCCATGAAAAACAGTCTGATTCCGGTAGTAACTGTTGTAGGTCCGCTGTTCGCGGCTGTTGTGACCGGCACTTTCGTGGTAGAGCAGATTTTCGGCATTCCGGGAATGGGCAGGCACTTTGTACAGAGTATCGGTAACCGCGATTATTCTGTGATTCAAGGTGTCACTCTCATTTACGCGGCATTGCTAGTGATCATGAATTTACTGGTGGATATTACTTACGCCTGGCTAGATCCCCGTATCCGCTACGATTAGTTTTTAAGGAGGAAGTATGTCTGTTGCACAACCTGTAGATGAAAATCTGGAAAGTTCTCGTTCGCGGCGTACTCCGTTAGGAGATGCTATACAGCAACTTATACGAAATAGGATAGCTGTAGTCGGCGGTGTCTTCATAATAGTTTTACTATTAACTGCCGTCTTTGCCGGCGTGTTGGCACCTTATGATCCCGGCGTCACTCATCTGCGAGATAACTACGCGCCTCCCGGTGCAGACTATCTCTTAGGGGCTGATAATCTAGGAAGAGATATCTTAACTCGCGTTCTCTTTGGTACGCGAGTATCTATGGCAGTAGCTATTGTAGCTGCCACAGTTAGCCTAATTATCGGTTTGGTGTATGGACTGGTCGCGGGTTATCTCGGCGGGCGAATTGATGACATAATGATGCGCTTCGTGGATTTCTTGTATGGCTTACCCATCATCATTGTGGTTATTCTTCTCCAAGTTTATTTCAAAGCTATGGCGCGGCGCGGCGAAGCCACCGGACTTGTGGCATTTGTCTTAGATATCAACAAAGCTTTAGGAGGCTTATTCTTCGTGTTCGTCGCGTTGGGAGCTTTGAATTGGATCGGAATGGCTCGTTTGGCTCGCGGTCAGGTTCTTTCTTATAAGGAGATGGAATTCGTTGTGGCAGCCCGCGCCATTGGGGCGCGTCCTCAACGTATCATCTTCACTCACCTTTTGCCTAACATTCTTGGCCCTTGTATTGTGCAGGAGACTCTGCAAATTCCGGGTTATATTTTAACTGAGGCTTTTCTAAGTTTCATTGGTTTAGGGGTTGACCCTCCTACTCCTAGCTGGGGGATTATGATTCAAGAAGGCTATCAAGCGTTACGTTCCTATCCTCACGTATTATTCGCACCTGCCGGAGCTTTGACCTTGACTGTATTGGCGTTTAATTTCTTGGGGGATGGATTACGGGATGCTTTTGATCCGAGAATGCGCGGTTAATTGATAGAATTTGTTCGAAATCGGGCTAATAAAGAAGCAGCGCGTTTTGAAACGCGCTGCTTCTTTTAATTTGTCATTTTCATCTTGGTTCTTGCCTAGCCAAAGTCTTTTAGCAGCTTCTGCTGTTTTTGCCACATAACTTTTTTGTCTTCGGGATTCGTATGATCGTATCTTAGCAAATGTAATACACCATGAACAGTTAATAAAGATAGTTCTGCCATTACAGAATGTCCAAGCCTTGCGGCTTGGCGCGTCGCGGTGGGATAAGACACAATAATATCTCCTAGATATTGCAGTATTTCTAATTCCGCTTCTGTGGCTGTTATAAAATTGGCGTCAGTCTCTTGTTCATTTGCAGAAAAAGCTAAGACATCTGTTGGGGCATCTACATGACGATAGGTGCGATTTAAATCCTGAATGGTAGTATCATCAGTTATCACTAATGAAAGCTCTGCTTGTAAAATGCTCTCGGATTCCAACGTCGCGCGAATAAGTTTTGTTAATGTAGTGCTATCTATTTCTTTTTCATAGCGCGAGTCGATCTGTAGAGCGATATTGATCTTATGGTCTTTATTCAAATTGCTCACCTTTCTTTTCTTTTTGCTCTGGATATTTAATACGCGGATGGAAAATACCTTGTAACACACTGGCAAATATTACTTTGGTTTTAGCTATATCTTTCATTGTCAGCGGACATTCATCTAGCATCCCGCTTGCGATCCTGTCTCTAAAGTTTTTGTCGATTAAAGCTTCTATCTCTTCAGCGGAGGATGGTTTCGCGCTTCTTACCATCGCTTCGCACCCGTCGGCTAACATTAAGATCGCTGTCTCTTTGCTTTGAGGTTTGGAACCAGGATATTGGAAGAGAGAGCGATCAATTTCTTGTTCTTCAATACCTTCCTTCGCTTTGTGATAAAAGAATGACGCGAGGGAATCCCCATGATGCTGCGAAATGAAATCTTGGATCGCTGGAGGTAAATGATATTTGCGTGCTAGTTCTACACCATCAGTAACGTGACTGATTATAATTTGGGCGCTTGTTTGGGGGTCCAGACGATCATGTACATTTACGCCGTCAGCCTGATTTTCGACAAAAAAATATGGGCGCATGATTTTACCAATATCATGATAGTACGCGCCTACTCTTGCTAATAGTGGGTCCGCTCCCACCGTTTCTGCTGCTTGTTCCACGAGATTGCTTAGCAGGATACTGTGATGATATGTGCCAGGAGCTTTCAGGAGAAGTTGACGGAACAGAGGATGAGTTGGACGTGCTAATTCTTGTAGCTGAGGGGCTGTTATGATACCAAAAATGGTTCCTAGTAGAGAAAAACTGGCTAACGCGATGCTGGTTGTTAAGCCGCCGTTGAGGAATCCAGCGGTAGTATATACCGCGATATCCATTAAATCATAGTCTTGCGTAGGGACGCGAAACACCAAATTCACGAGTATGTTCAGAAGCGAGATGTGTAATCCTGCTCGTAAAAAATTGCTCAGTTTTTCTCCGCGTCCTAACCCAAGCGAGGCAACAATTCCGGCTACACTTTCTAGGATTATCATCTGAAGGGTTTGTCCAGATGGCGCGATGAAACCAACTATTAAGCTAAGTATAGTAGAGGTTGCTATGGCTAAGTGCGGATTGAACAATACAGCTAAGATCATCGCTACGGCAGCAAATGGGAACAGGTAAGGAAGAATATTGTGTTCGGGTACCATTAGCTTAGCCGTAAATGTGGATATAATCATGAGTAACGAGACTAGCAGAAGATGATGGTTTTTGTTCCAACAATCGGGTTGTTCTAGCGCTATGTAAAACCATAGGGCGAATATTAGTATGGTTATAAAAAGTACTACGCTGGCAATTTTGTACCAATCGGTTTTTACTTGTCTTAGACCAAGCGCGTCTAATGCCTCCAGTTTGTCCGCACTTACAATGTCTCCTTCGCGTAGGATAATTTGACCTTTTTCCAATTTTACTGTTACTGGGCTGACTTGCTCTTTAGCTTGGGCTATGTGCTCTTCTGTAGCTGATTGATCAAATAAAGAATTGGGTACGATTAGTTCTTTTACTATGCTTCTGATAACACTGATTTGGGCATCGGAGAGGGTAATGTCGATAATGGAACCTACAGAACGTTTCTTAGCTACCAATTGATTGTCGCGAATCTCTTCCCTCATGACGCGATTTAACACTCGCTCAATTTCGGTCGCGACCTGTTGCCATGATTCTTCGGGGAGTGATAGTATTCGTTCAATTACGGTTGGAGAAAGTGTGAGGTCAGGAATTTGGCTGATCCATTCTTTCTTTTCTTGTATAGTCGCGTATGGGTCATTACGCACAGATCCTATATAATCGCTAATGAGACGAGCTCGACTTACTTGTTGACGAGCGATACTGAAGTCCGCGGGAGAATAGACGCGTTCTACCGCAGACGCGGCGCGCGCGCGTTCCGATTCTGTATATAGTTTACTTTCGTATGTGATCTGATTAGGTGCGCGCAAATCAGTTGGACTGACATCTCCAAGTTCCAATTGTACGCGCTTGTTAGGAAAAATATCTAGTGTTAGAATTAAACTCAAAGCTATGATTGTAAGCAACCCTAATAGTATTGGTCGAATAGCCTTGATCCATGTCGGTTTAGATAAAGTGGTAGGTGCGTTCATTTTTGATCTAACTCTTACTTAAAAAGGCGTCCTTTTGATGTTCAAGGACGCCTTTAAGCTCTTTATATATCTTCTTCATTCTTTCGTCATTTCGTCAATAGCAATTCGCGGACTACTTGACTGACCACATTGCCATCCGCTTTCCCCTTCACTTGCGGCATGAGATTTTTCATCATTCTTTCGTCATTTCGTCAATAGCAATTCGCGGACTACTTGACTGACCACATTGCCATCCGCTTTCCCCTTCACTTGCGGCATGAGATTTTTCATCACCAATCCCATCTGCTTAACGGTTGTTGCTTCTACCTCCGCGATGGTCTTTCGGGCAAGCTCTTTGATTTCTTCTCGCGTCATTTGCGGAGGAAGATATTTTTCCAAAATGTCTAGCTCAGCTTGCTCTTTCTCCACTAAATCTTCGCGGTCGCCTGTTTTGAACTGCTCGATAGCATCTCTGCGTTGTTTAACCTGCCTAACGACGATAGCTTGAATCTCTTCATCGCTGAGTTCTGTTTGTTGTTCTATCTCCGCGTTGCGAATGGCAGATAGCAACATACGCACAGCGACTTTCTGTTGCTCGTTTCCAGATTTCATCGCGGTTTTCAAATCAGCTTGCAACTTTTCTCTTAATGACATAGCAACCTCTACTTTCTACCATCTATCTCCGCCAGCAGCATCTTCTGATCCTAGATAAGCCTCTACGACGCGGGGATCATTTTGCACAGTGGTAGGATCCCCCGCCGCGATACGTTGACCGGCGTCTAGTACGTAGACATATTCACATACACCACTGATTACGCGCATGTCATGCTCCACCACAAGGATCGTCTTGCCTTTGCGGTGCATATCTTGCATAAGTTCCATCATACGGTCGGTCATGTCCAAATCGACCCCGGCTGCGGGTTCGTCTAGCATCAGTAGGTCGCTATCGGTCATTAGTGCTTGCACTAGCGTCAGAAGTTTAATTTGCCCTCCGGTTAAGCTACCGGTGAACTCGTCGCGCAGATGGAGTAGGTCTACCATAGCCAATAATTCTTCGGCGCGTTCGACGAGTTCGCGGTCTTGTCGTCTTTGTTCCCGCCAACGAATAAAAACGTTGATAGGGTTTTCTCCGACTTGTCCATGGCGCGCTATCATCATATTTTCCATGACTGTCATGTGAGTAGGGACTTGGGGGATCTGAAATGTTCGGGTAACACCTAGCTGCGCGATTTTGTGAAGTGGAAGTCCGTCGATAGATTGCCCGCGATAGGAAATATTACCATCGTCTTTGTTATATATTCCGGTTATGACATTGAACAAGGTCGTTTTACCTGAACCATTCGGCCCGATAAGTCCGGTGATACTTCCCTCTTCGACGCTAATAGAAACGTCGTGTAGTGCCTGTAAGCCGCCAAATGCTTTATCTACCGCGTTTACCTCTAACATTAGTTTCCCTCCTTACCCGAATGTGCGACGACTCTTCGTTGTTCTGGGAGCATACCTTGGGGACGGACGACTACGAAGAATATAGTCAGGAGCCCTATAACTAACTGGCGCATGGCTGCCACCAAATCAGTAGGTAAATACAAGAAGTCTTTTACGAAGCGAGTGGAAGTATTCAGTAAAGTTATAATCAGTGCGCCTACTATTGATCCTTTAGCGTTACCGCGTCCGCCAACAATCATCATCGTCCAGATGAGGAATGTCAACGCTGGTTCGAAGTTCTTGGGACTGATGAAGGTAATATAGTGGGCATATAAGCTGCCAGCAAGTGCCGCGAAAATTCCGCCGACTACCATCGCGATAAGCTTGAAACGAAATACATGTTTGCCCATCGCGGACATCAAAGTGTCCGCCTCACGAATACCGCGTAACACTCGACCAAAGGGAGACGACGTTAATCGCTCCCAAACGAGATAGGTTATTATTACGCAGATAAGCACAAGCACTAGGTAAAAAACGTCGTAGTAATCAGCAAACACATTAGAGAGAGGACGCGGAATACCTCTTAACCCAAATGGTCCTTCTGCTAACCATTTTTCATTATTGATGAACAAACGCAGACTTTCCGCCGCGGCAATGCTCACGATAGCCCAGTAATCATCTCGAAGTTCAGCGGAGGGCAGCGCGATAATCAGGGCGAATATCGCGGCAACAATCATCCCCGCGAGTATCCCGACGACAAAAGGGAAACCAGCCATATAAAACAACGCGGAAGTATAAGCGCCTATAGCGTAAAAAGCCGCTTGCCCGAAATTAGAAAGTCCGGTGATGCCGACTTGAAAGTTTAGGCTGAGGGTCAGGATGGCGAAGATACCGGTCATAATGGCAAAATAGGTTAAAAAAGCGATCATGTCATGCCTCCTTTTTCCCTAGTACACCTTTGGGACGGATCAAAAGTGTGAGAATAAGAACGATAAATGCCAACGCTGGCTTGTATCTTACAGGGAACTGTACACCACCGAGGTTGATTGCTAACCCGAAATTTTCAGCAGCGGCGAATATCAATGCCCCCACCGCCGCGCCGTAAACGTTGCCTATACCGCCTAAGATGACGCAACAGAAGGTTGCCAGCAGGATTGCGGTACCCATATTGGGGCGAAGCTGGGTTTCCAAACCGATAAGGATTCCGCCAATCGCGGCAAAGGCGCAAGCGAGAAACCAAACGTACAGTACCACGCGTTCGGTATCAATACCGGTAGCTTCGGCTAACTCGCGATTATCAGATGTGGCGCGAATGGCGCGACCAAGGTTAGTTCTGTGAAGGAAAAAATGGAAGCCCAGCATAGCAATGGTCGCGACGGCTACGATGATGATGCGGATAGGAGTAATTTTCGCTCCTAGTATGGTTAGAGGATACTGCACCCCCAAACCGTAGTCTTTAATCTGGCCGCCCCAGATAACTTGTACAAGACTACGGATACTCAATGCCAAGCCGATAGAGGCGACCATTCTAATAGAAGTATGACTTTTCCGTAACCAGCGGAAAATGGTGCGATCGGTGAGCATCCCTGCCAGCCCGGTGATAATCACTGCCAACACAGCCGACAGGACTATGTTCATGCCCAGACCCACTGAGAAGAAAAGAGTAAGATAAGCCCCTAGAGTAGCGAATTCGTTCTGCGCGAAACTAGCAAAATCCAAGAGATCGTACACTAACGTGAGGCTAATGGATATCAGTGCTAACTCACTAGCACGCGTCAGCGTATTAAATAAGACTTGAATAAGTTCCATACATGGCCTCCCATTGAGGTTTAGAATTGTGGTTTAGTATTTTTAGCGTAATGATAAGAGCCAGCGCGCGCCTTGCACGCGCTGGCTCTAGCTATTCAAAATGGTTACTCTCTCTCTGGCTGATCGTAAAGAACAACTTTGCCGTTAGTGTATATCAAGCGGTCATACGGCTGCTCAGCTCGCTGCCCATTGGCATCGAACTCCAGATTACCGGTCGCGGCTCTATAGTGCTTTGCGACATGCGGTAAAGCCTCGGCGATATCCGCGGAGTCAGTGCCGACCGCGCCCATAGCTAAGGCTGCCAACCACGCACCATCATAAGCTAGATAGCTGAAAGGACCGCCCGGTTCTTCGCCATACTTCGCGACAAAGGCCTTCTTGAAAGCCTGTCCCGCTGGCATGTTGTAGGCAGGCTCTAGCCCGATATGCCCCTCTACCGCTTCGGGATCGGCTACGCCAGTACACATGGTCAAGTATCCACCAATCCACTGTGCCTGCGCGCCCATCTCTAATGCTTGCTTCGTTAGAATTTTGGATTCTTCCCCGTAAGCTGTATAGAGTATAACCTGAGGATCGCCTTCGAATAGTCGTTGTAGCTCAGCACGGTAGTCAGTTTGCTCTAAGGGGTATTCGACGATGTTGAGAATTTCTCCCCCGTTTTCTTCGAACGTCTTAACCATCCACTCTTCCATGCCGATACCGAAGGGATTGTTAGGAACTAATACCGCGGCTTTAGTAAATCCTTCCTCCAATGCGAATTTAGCTTGTTCCGTTCCCATCAGGTGATCCAAACCGATAGTGCTGAAAAAGTAGTTGCCCACGTCGCGGCATTTGGGAGAAGTAGAACCCGGGTTGAGCATTACGACTCCTTGCTCCTGCGCGTATTCACCTACGGGCAAGCTAACGCCACTCGAAAAGACACCGATGATAACCGGTACCTTGTTCACGTCGATCAGCTTGTGCGCGGCATCTACGCCAGCCTCGGGGCGTGACTCACTATCCTCAAAGATAACCTCCAATGGGCGTCCATTAACGCCCCCCGCGGCGTTGATCTGCTCTACGGCTAACTCTACTCCTCTGCGCTCATCTATACCCTCGTGCGTCGAAGGCCCCGTTAAGGGGAAAATCGCGCCGATCGTTATCGGTTCCACTTCACCTTCTGCCGCGTCGTCCTGAGCTGGACCTTGGGCGCACCCTGCGAGCAACAACATGGTCAAAATAACAACTAGACTGACGAACTTGTGTAAAGTTCTCACTTCTCTACCTCCTTTGACTATTCAAAAATTTGATGGACTTGTTTGTCCCTACTAATGAACAAAATTGAACGGGCAATAACACGGTTTAGCCTATAGTACCACCTCCTTCTATAAATTGCTAGCGAGTGCCTATTATCTAATTATGAATCGACACTCATTATCAATAAGTGATAATATAATTTATCTGAGTTATTCACCACCCAGATATGCCGCTTTGACTTTAGGATTTTCGCGCAGTTCCTCAATCGTTCCCGCTAATACCACGCGTCCGGTCTCTATGACGTAACCGCGTTGCGCCACGGAGAACGCCATCGGCGCGTTCTGCTCCACGATTAAAACCGTCATGCCCTGTTCGTTTAGATGGCGAGCGACATCAAAAATCTCGCGTACCAAGAAAGGTGCCAAACCCATGGAGGGTTCATCCAGCAGAAGTATCTCAACGTTAGCCATCAACGCGCGCGCTATAGAAAGCATCTGTCTTTCGCCGCCACTAAGAGTACCAGCAATCTGCTTGGTGCGTTCTTCAAGGCGCGGAAAAACAGAGAATACCCAATCCATATCTTTCTCAATTCCCTCATTGTCTTTACGAGTGAACGCCCCCATCTTTAGATTCTCTAGTACGGTAAGTGAGGGAAATACTTGGTGCCCATCAGGAACAAGCACTACCCCTTCTGTAACCAGTTTATGGGCAGGTATACCTTGAATCTCTTTCCCGTTAAGTAAAACGCGACCCTTGCGCGGAGAGAGGATACCACTAATAGTTTTCAGAGTAGTTGTCTTGCCTGCCCCATTGGCGCCAATCATGGTTACGATTTCGCCTTTATCAACGGTGAGAGATACACCGAATAAAGCTTGCATGTTCCCATAATAAGTATGAATATCGTGAACTTCTAACAACGCCATAGAATTATTTCTCCTGTTGACTAACGCGAGTATTAGTAGGGAAATTTATCACAAAAACTAAAATATCGAAAACACCGACTGCCATATTATACCATAAATTCCTAGATAAGCAAAAGAGAAAGCAGTGATTTCTTAAGGTCAGTAGATTAAGTCACAATATCATCTCGCGGTCGTGGGCATTCACATCATAAGCCAAAATACTTCTAGCTTTCGCGCGGTGGGTGCACAGATAGATATTGGTGTAATATTTGCGCCGCGTCTCCGGCTATATCATAAGATTTCCAATCACTCCAGCCGCCTAGTGCGAATATAGCCGCGCCTTTTATGTAGTCATCTTGTTGTAACCCCGCGTCGTACCACGCTAGTTGCTCAATGTAATTCCCCGCGCCATCGGCCCCCATACCAAGTTCATGCTGCCAATAGCCGACGAAATCTTGCCACCCCTTGCCATCGGGTCCGGGGTGATTATAAACCATGCCATCGATTCCACATTCGGTGATAATCAACGGTATCGCTAACCCCATCGGTATTAGATGCTGACGGTAAACGTTACGATAACGCAGAGTCAACCAGCCGTTATCCGTCGGGGTGATGCCCGGGTATAACCTATCTCGCGTGGTATTAAAGTACATCGTCGGCGCGGAGTATTCATGCAAGCCCAAATAGCCCTCATGCTTCTGAGCCGCCTCCAGCGCGGCGCGAAAGTGCGGCCACATCTCCAGCGGCGGCATTCCGGTGCCGAAATTCCCGATGACCGAACGGATACCCTCTGCAGCCAGCAATCGCGTGCGCTCCGCCTCAAATTCAGCCAGCCGCTTCATCTGCTCAACGTCGGACATAACTGGCTCATTGCTGGCTTCCCAAGCATCCACCGCGGCGCGGCGTTTCTCTTCGGTAGCGATGGGCAATAGCGTGTCAGCGAAGCGACGCGCTTCACCCATCGGGTCCAACGCGCCCAAATCGGGTAGTTGATATTCTATCCGTCCAACAAGCAGGGTTTCGGGAGAAATTCTTTTGATATCGGTAACGAAAGTGGAGTCATATTCCAATGTCTTGACGACCGCGACGTTCTTTGTCTCCAATAGTTCGAACATTTGTGGGTGATTACGCGTGACCATCACTCCAAGTTTTGTGGGGGGACCTGGGGGGAAGGGTGTAGGTCTTGGAGTGGGGGTAGGTGGCGCGGGGGTCGCAGACGCTGTCGGGGACGCGGGTACTCCGGTGGCAGATGGCGTAACGGATGATGTCGCGGTGTCGGTTGGAGGCACCGCGGTATTCGTCGGGGGAAACGTGGATGTCGCGGTGGGAAACGTGGGGGTAGATAGGGCGCGAGATGGTGTTTTGGTTGGAGTCGGCGTGACAGTGGGGTTTGGTATACATGCTTCGAGCAATGCGAGTACAATGCTGCTCAGGCTTCCCTTGAGAAAGTTTCTGCGAGTAAATTTTTTCATATGTCTATTATAACACAGGAGCTACCAGAGTATAAAACGCGAAAGCTAACCACGAAGGACACTAAGAGCGCGTTTGGAAAACGATTAAAATCGAAGAATGGAACACAGGTTACACTGATTTTGCGGGATGGGGACTGGTGCAGTTGGATTTGATAACCGCGCGGGCACGTTCGTTGATAATTGTTGCCCGCGTATAGACTTCCGAAGTTTTCCGAAACTTCGGAAGTCTGCGATCTGTGTAAGTCCTAGAGGCTCTACGCGAATTCGTGAGGTAGGGCAGGTTTCTTACCTGCCGTTTTCGCCGATGATAAAAAACGGCGGCTAAGAAAGCCGCCCTACGCGGACATTTTTAGACCTGTGATAGCTTATTCAAAGCAGTTTACCCCATAAATCTGATTTGACCCATAAAAATCATCTTAGTGTCCTTCGTGCCCTTTGTGGTTGAAAAAAATTTGATAATACTACGCGCGTAGTTTTTTCAAAGTCTCGCGCGTCAACAGCGGATTATCGGTAAGCACCGCGTCCATGCCCATGAACAGATAAAACGGCAAGCGCGGTTCTGGAGTGGGGTCCAATGGACAGCAGATTTGCCCGCGCTGGTGGCTTATAGCAACATAAAACGGATTAAGAAACAGCAACGGCCACCACGCGCCCACCAACGGATATTTCGGAGAGGGCAGAAATCCAAAAGCAGCGATGTGCGCCAATGGAAATGGAACCTTCATCCTCTCCGCGCACCGCAACGCGCGCCGGCTGAAAGAAATACCAATTACTCTGTCGACTGCGTTTCGTTCTTCCAATACCCGCATCAGCAACTCCACATCTTCGGGCTGCTCAAAGGCGGGTTCCTTGAATTCTAGGGCGAAGTATGTGTGCGGGGCTAATTCTGCCAGTATCTCGGCTAATGTGGGTATTCTCTCATTGGGGTGAACATCGTCACCATTACCGCGCAACTTGAGCATTTTAAGTTCTTCCCAAGTCATCTTCGCGACAAGTCCAGTGCTGTTGGTGGTGCGCTCAACCGTTGCATCGTGAAAACAGATTATGACGCGGTCGCGAGTGATGCGCAAATCGGTCTCCAAAATATGCGCGCCCTGCCCCAATGCCAGGCGAAAGGCAGCCATGCTGTTCTCCGGTGCTTGGGCGCGATTACCGCGATGTGCCATAATCAGTGGCTTGGCGCGGTTCGTTAATTCGGTTGGTATTTTCAGGTTGTGCTTTGTCATAATTAAATTAGGCCTTGTATGATACACGGATGTGAGGCAATCTGCCAAATCACACAAAATTTATCTATGGATAACCGTCGAGTGCTGTTAAAAAACCGGAACCTCCTCCATCCTGAGCGGTTGCTGGTGATTGGGGAGTAAGTATTTGCGGTAGAACCGCTTTATAGAGAAGAAACAAAGCGAGCTTGGCACTCCAAACGCGTGGTTGGAGTGCCAAGGCTTGCTTTGTCATTTCAGCATTTTTGTAGTAGAATCATCGCCGCGTGCTTGAATATGGTTCAAAGACTTCGGAAGTCTGAAATTCGAGTAGTGGATAAATGGTAAGTGATAGTTAAAATGATAACTATTCAACCACTAAGGACACAAAGAACACTAAGGCTTTTCTCGCCCCGAATGATAACTTTTGACCGCGTATGAACATTATTGAGCAGGAAATACTTAGTGCTCTTGGTGCTCTTAGTGGTTAAGCTATCGCGTTACTTTTCCCTATCACTTACTTCTTTACCACTACTGAAATTCGCGTAGGTGCTAATACTTAAGGAGACCCTTAGCTTATGTCAAATAAAAACTTGCTAATTGCCCGCAGGTCGGTTCGCGTATTCGTGCTCGGCGCGGTGGCGCTGGGCGTATGGTTACTTATGAGCTTGTTGCTACAAAGCTGCTCCGTCTTTAGACCGGAGCCGACCGCGACGCCGACCAAGACCTTGCAGCCCACCTTCACGCCGGTTACGCCCGTCACCGCGACGCCGCTGCCGAGCGTGACCCCGACGCCGCGCGTGCGCCTGGAGATTTCCGTCTTTCTGCCAGAGGGCAGTACTCCCTTGTCATCACAGGATATGGACCTGGACGATGACGGCGAGATGGAGACGATTGCCGCGTACCTGAACCCTTCCGGCTTGGGGAAAGTGGTAGTTCTGGACGAACTCACGCACGGCAAGCAGTTATACTTCGTCGGCAATGATCCCGAACTTTTCATGTTCAAAAACGAGAACTACGACATTCGCGTGGGCGACGTCAACAGCGATGGGCATACTGATATTGTGGTGGATGGTCCGATGGGCGACCAGGGGCATTTCTTGCATATCGCGCAGTGGAATGGGCAGGGGTATCCGATTATCGCGCGGTTTTTCGCCGAAACGGAGGTCACTTTGCAGGATATGGACGACGACGGCGTATCCGAAGTCGTCGTTAAGAGCGTTCCTCATGCGCGGTCGGGGTTGGTCTCCACTAAAGTATATAAAGCGCGCGACACGAACTACGAACTCATCATTGATAGCCTCGATTTCGCCAGTGGCGCTGCTGGCGCGCTACAATTTCCAGAACAGACGATATTGCATTATTACCAACTGCTACAGCGCGGTGAGTTCGAGGCGGCGTACAGCATGTTGAGCGTGGCGGCACAGGAGCGCGTTCCCTATGGCGATTGGGGCGCGCTGATGGACCGCTTTCAAAAATCCAGCGTCTCCAACGTCGCGGTCACCGCTGAGGAGGAGGGACAGGCAATAGTGGCGGTTGACATTTACGTACACAATCCCACGACCGGCGAATGGGAGCCGCGCGTGCATACGTGGCAGTTGCTCAAAGTAGAAGGTATCTGGCAACTGAACGATTCCACCACGCTGGAAATGCCCCCTACGCCGACGGTGACCTCGGCGATTCCGCCGACTGAAACTCCGATACCGACCGACACACCGCGCCCCGCTACGCCGACCGCGCCCCCCACGAATACCTCGGCCGCGGAGACCGCGCCGCCCCCACCGACGCACACGCCGGTGCCCGCAGCCACCCCCGCGCCGCCGTTGGAGGGGGGAAGTTGGGACATGGAGGAGGGGTTCTACGAGTGGCATAGCCCTTATGAGGGATTTATGGGGCATGTGGCGAACGGATGGAATACGTTCATCAAGGCGCCCGATGCGATAGCCGCGCCGCGATTTAATGAGAACAAGTTCAACCTGAATATTCACAGCGGACAGCGCTCGCAGGAAATCAGCTTCGACTGGCGCACCGGCGAGATAGGGATGTTCCGCACGATAGAGACCGCGCCGGGACATAATTACACAGTGGAGGCGTGGGCGAAGTTCGCGACGACGGAGTCGGGCTATGAATTGTATCTGGGCATAGACTTGACCGGCGGTGAGAATTTCGAGGCGGAGACGGTCACTTGGTATTCTTGGGACGATATGACGCCCGATACCTGGGTCAAGACCAGCGAGACCGTTCGCGCCACCGGTGAGAGGATGACCATCTTCCTACGCGCCGTCCATCACATGGCGGCAGAAGGTGGGCACAAACCGGGCGGCAACACGATGTTCGATAACGTCAAAGTAATTGATAACGGGCCATAGATTGTGATAACTCCCCGCAAGATTATAAACTCGCGGGGAGTTTGACAGAGGGTTTGCCTAACAAAAATTTCTGTGCTATAATGTCATCGTTAAAGGCTGTGAC
>CAZSIG010000018.1:0-18690 GCA_964606195.1 uncultured Anaerolineales bacterium | reverse complement strand
ATCAACGTTTTGATGCGCTTTCAAGTGGGGGATACCGTTAAAGTCGCGGTTAATCGGTTTGGAGAAGAGTTGGAATTTGAGGTCGCGCTGAAGGCTAGAGAAAACTGATTGGTGATTTGGTAGGACGCAGATTAACGCGGACTTTCGGGATTCAATTTGTTTAACTCCCCCGCGAGCTTGAAGCTCGCGGGGAGTTAGATTCTAAACAGGTGATGGGCAATTGTCTCACGCTCTTATCGCGTAGATGTTGTGATCGCTAGAGCCGATATAGACGATTCCCTCGTATACACAAGGGGATGAAAAGATTCGTTCTCCCGTTTGCGTCTTCCAAAGTTGTTCGCCAGTGGATAGGTCGAGGCAGTATACATAAGTATCGAAAGAGCCGAAATAGACGCGACCATCAGCCACCGCGGGGGAAGAGACTATCTCCGCTTCAGCCTCAAACTTCCACAGCGGTTTGCCCGTATTCGGCACTAACGCGTACACGCGTTTGTCGTACCCCGCGACTAGCAGCACATCATCAGCAATGCTGGGGGGGGCGACGACGGCATGGCGCGTTTTCGCTTTCCATTCCACTCTGCCGGTCCCCGCGTTCAAGGCGTAGATATTTTTATCGTTAGAACCGATAAAAATCAACTCACCTTTGCTCACCGGTGACGAAAGCACCTGACTATCTGTCGCGAATTTCCAGACCGCTTTGCGGCTGCGCATACTGACGCAATATACAGTATTATCGTTACATCCGAAGATGATATTTTCATCGTTAATCAGGGGGGAGGAACGGATGGCATCTTTAGCGGAGAATTGCCATGTTAACTTGCCGTTTCGAGCGTTCAGGACATAGAGATTACCATCATCCGCGCCGACGAAGACATGTCCATAATCCACGGCAGGGGTAGTCCGTACTTTGTCTGCTGCCTCGAAATCCCACGCGCTTCGACCAGTTCGCGCATTGAGACAATAGATATGGTTGTCTAGTGAAGCGATGAATATCGCGTTGTTCCATTCATAAGGTGAAGCGTGGATACCCGCTTGCGCGGTGTAACGCCAGCGTTCCTTACCGGTTTCGTAGTCCAGAACATATAGGACAGAGTCGTAAGAAGTTACATAGACGCCGTTATTGTAAACTAAGGGAGTAGAGCGTATCTCATCACCAGTAGACACTGTCCAGATTATCTCACCGCTTTTCTTGGAGGTGACGGCTGGGGGACTAGGCTTCAGCTCTTCGATTTCAACGACAGGTGCCTCCTCTACTGGCGCGGTAGCTGCCGCGAATTTCAGTGTAGCTTTGAGCGCGTCATCCATCTCCTCCGCCGACCAGTAGCGGTCATTTTGATTGTTCGCAGTCGCCTTTAGAATAATCTCCGATATTATCGAACTGACCACGGGGTTGATTTCCTGCGGTGGTCGCTCGGCAAAGCTGAACTTCGGGTGGTCTTTGGGGGATTGTCCGGTCAACAAATAGTGCATGGTCGCGCCAAGCGCGTATATGTCAGCTTTGATGCTGACCGCGCCCTCGTGCTGCTCCGGCGGCGCGTAGAGACTGGGGGGGCGCGGCTCTTTGCGGGCAATGCGCGAAAGCCCGAAGCCGACCAATTTTATCTTGTTATCCTCTGTGGTCAGCATGATGTTAGTCGGCTTCAGATGACCAAAAATAAAAGAGTCGGGGCGAAGATTATGGAGATAGTCCAACGCGTCACAAAGTTGAATCGCCCAATCGACCACCCATTCTTCGTAGGGCAATTCCGGCAATTTGGACATTAGCGTATTTAGATCCATGCCGTTGATGTAATCCATGACGATATAAAAGCGGTCTTTTTCCATGAAGTATCTGTGTATGCGCGGTATGGCGGAGTGGCGCATATCCGCGATGCGTTTGACTTGGCGTTCAAATACGCGCTGGACGTCCCTAAGCTCGCCGAAAATATCAGCAGCGGGAACTAGTTCTTTTATCGCGTATATTTGCTGCGTGTCTCCGCTGTGCAAATCGCCAGCCGCGTAGATATTACAATTACGTGAATGAAGTAGCTTGAGGATTTTGTAACGTTTATCCAACTCCGTGCGCGGGGCAAGTGGAGAGTGTTTCGTGGTATCCATGAAAACCTCCTTAACTATAATTCAGATTTGCGAAGGTCGATTTTTGGGAATGTGGAAAATATTTTACAAGGTTTATATGCTCGGAAAATATTATACGATATTTGTGAACTATTGTCAACAGCGCGGCATCGTCGCACGGTTTGGGAAAGTTACAACAAATACAACTTATTTATCGCGACGCACTGTACTTTCCTTGCATTTTGTCCATATATCTAGTATAATTACAGCGGTTTGAGTTCTACTAGAAAGTGAGTGAGATGTTTAGTGGAAATAACAGTTGAGTATTACGCTACCGCCAGACAAGTAACCAAAAAGAAAGAGGAGAATTTGGCGCTGAAAGATGGTGCCAATTTCTACGATTTGATGGACCTACTTGCAGCGCGGTATCCAAAGTTGGTCGGGGATGTCATTGACGCGGAGAACAAAGAACTGACTAGTTCCTTTGTGCTCAATGTCAATGCTAACCGCGCAGTACAAAATTACGCGACTCCCATAAACGATGGCGAGCGCGTGCTTATTCTTTTAAATGCTGGAGGAGGTTAAAACAAGATATGTATGGTTATTGGGGAAAAATTCTACATATTGACCTAGCGACGAAGAGGCACTGGGTCGAAAAGAAACCGGAGGAATGGTACAAGAAGTATATCGGCGGAGTACTGATGTCCTCGCGGTTGCTGTGGGAGAATATCGAGGTCGGGTGTGACGCCCTGGATCCCGGTAACCCCATCTGTATCGCGAATGGAATATTCGCGGGGACGCCAGTGGCGGTGGGAAGCAAGTATTCCGTAGCTTCCAAATCGCCTTTGACGGGCTTTGTGGGTGACAGTCTGTCCGGTAGCTGGTTCACAGTCGCGCTGAAACGTTCCGGCTGGGACGCGATTGTCATTCATAACGTCAGTGATGATTGGGTTTATCTACTCATCGACGATGATCACATAGAGTTTCGCGACGCTTCCGCGTTACTGGGGATGAGAAACCTGGAGACGATGGAAGCGATTCAGGATGTATTTCAGGATGATCAAGTGCGCGTTGCCAGCATCGGTAAGGCAGGCGAGAACCTAGTGCGTATGGCTGATGTGACCAATGATGGTCGGCAGATCGGGCGCACGGGACATGGCGCGGTGTGGGGTTCTAAGAAGCTCAAAGCGGTGGCAGTGCGCGGTACGCGGGGGATTAAAGTCGCTGACCCAGAGGCTTTGCTGGAGCAGTGCTATCAAATCTCTCAGGCGGCGCAGGGTCCGGGCACGCAAAAATATCGCACGTTAGGCACGATGGCTAACGTGCTCAACCTCAATCGCTTGGGTATTCTGCCAACTCGCAATTACCGCGAGGGAGTTTTCGAATACGCGGAGGAGATGAGTGGTGAACATCTGTACGAACATCATCGCATTCGCCACGTCGCTTGCGCGGGCTGTCCCATTTCCTGTGAGCCGGTGGCTAAGGCGATCAGCGGTCCCTATAAGGGGGTTCATACCGGTGTGGACTACGAGCCGATGTACGCGGTCGGTACCGGGTGCGGTTTGAGCGATATGAATTATGCTATCGCGGCTATGGAAATATGCGACGAAGATGGTATGGACTCGATGAGCGCGGGCGTAACCGTCAGTTGGGCGATGGAGGCTTTTGAACGCGGTATTTTCACCAAAGAGGATTTCAAATGCGCGAAATATCCCGAAGGTTTCGAGCCGTACTTCGGTGATGGTGAGGCGGTAGTTACCTTAGTGGAAATGATGCGCGACCGCGAGGGGTACATGGGTGATTTGTTGGCGGAGGGCGTCAAGCGCGCCAGCGAGAAAGTCGACGAGGAACGCGGCACTGAAACATATCAGTGGGCGATGCACATCAAAGGGCTGGAGACCCCCGGCTACGATGCGCGCGGGCTAAAGACGTTTGCGCTGGGGTTGTCCGTTGGGGTTCGCGGTGCTTGTCACAATCGCTCGGCAGCTTATGACCCGGATATTAAAGGTCAAGTAGACCGCTTTAGCGTCGATGATACGCGCGGTGAGTTGGCATCAAGTACAGAGAACTACGCCGCGGTTTATGACACATTGCCGTTGTGCAAGTTCATTCGCCGCTGTTTCACCGGCAAGGCAGACCGCGCCGGCGCCTGGCCCGCGATTTGTCAGTTGATTAACTCCACCACGGGGTGGGATTACGAGTATGATGACTTGGAAGCTCTTGGTGAGCGCGCCTGGACGATGAAAAAGGCGTTCAATATTCGCGAGGGCTGGACGCGTGCCGATGACCATTTGCCATGGCGTTGGGCTAACGAGGGAATGCTCGAAGGACCATCTGCGGGTCACTTCGTGACTGATGAAGAGCTAGAATATATGAAAGATTTGTATTACGAAGCTCGCGGGTGGACTAAGGATGGAATGGTTCCCAAATCCAGACTGCTCAAGCTAGGATTGGATGATGCCGCGGAACAGATCGGTGTAGATGACACGGAGGAGGGTAAATAATGGCTGTAAGTACCAGCAAATTCAGATACGTCGCGTGTGACCCGGAGAAATGTATCGGGTGTCAATTTTGTGAGTTCATTTGCTCGTATGTGAAACACGACGAGTTCAATTCTTATCGCAGCCGTATTCGGACGGTGCGGCGCGATTACATTATGACCGCGGTAGCTTGTCGTACCTGTGAAGACGCGCCATGCGTGATCGCTTGCCCGCGTGATGCGCTGGAGCAAGACCCCAACACGGGAATCATTCACGTCAATGACAAGTGCGATGGGTGTGGGTGGTGTATCGAAGCGTGCGATTTCGGCGCGATTATCATCAACCCTGAGACCAAGCTCGCGGAGATATGTGACCAGTGTGAGGATTTGGAGGAGGGACCGCAGTGTGTCAAGTGGTGCCCCAAAGAGGCATTGTACCTGACTACGCCGGACCAAGTCGCGCAGCAGCGGCGGCACAAGGTGTTAGAGACGCTACCGAAGCCTGACCGCTAGAACGAACGCGAGATAATAAGATGCGATGTAAAGAGGGCGAAGTCGTTTTCGCCCTCTTTATGAACTTAGGGTATTTATAGTTGCTTCGCGTTTTTGGAACTCTGTATGACTTGTTAATTGAGAATAATGAGTTGATGCTAGAAACAACATTTGAAGTGCGGATTCCCGCTCCCTTATTGCAATTAGGGTTTGACCGCAATGATATACAACATCGTATAACCGAGTGGATAGTATTGAATCTGTTCACTGAAGGACACATATCTTCGGGTAAAGCCGCGTGCTTGTTGAATATTAGCCGTATTGAATTTTTGGCGTTGCTACGCGCTCGCGGGATAGCTTACATCAACTATTCGCCCGAAGAACTAGCAGAAGAGTTCGCGGCAGTGCAGTTGTTGAAGGTAGAAACAGTTGAATGATTGTTGTTTCCAACACTACTCCGTTGATAGGCTTGGCCTCAATTCAGCAATTCGACTTGTTGTGGCGACTGTTTGGTAAAGTGTATATTGCTCAAGCAGTGTACGAGGAAGCAGTTATAGCAGGGCGTGAAACAGGTGGAGCAAAACGCGAGGTATCCACTGCTAATTGGATAAAAGTCGTTAGAGTGAAAGACAGATTGGCTGTGGATGTATTGTTGGACGAGTTAGATTTGGGCGAAGCTGAAACAATTGTGTTGGCTCGCGAGGTTGACGCTGACTGGGTACTCATGGATGAAAAAAAGGGGCGGCGGAAACTGAATCAATTGGGTTTGAAGAAAATTGGAACGGTGGGTATCCTACTTAAAGCTAAACAGCTAAGGCTTTTGACCTCTATTCGTCCTGACCTTGAGCGGTTAAGATACCAAGGGTTTAGTCTCAGTCAAGCTGTTATCGACGCGGTTTTGCAACAAGCGGGTGAATAGTTATAGTATTGTTACAAAATGTATAGGGCTAAAATGGAGCAAGAACATTTCTTCTAAGAAACACTGTTACCCTAGAGGAGTAAAAATTTATGGCAATAGCTAAAGAAATACAAACAGACGAACCAAGAATTGGCGTTTATGTATGTCACTGTGGGTCGAACATCGCGGGCGTGGTGGACACAGCGGAGGTCGCCGAATACGCCGCGACGTTGCCCGATGTGGTATTGTCAAAGGAAACCGGCTACGCGTGCGCCGATCCTGGGCAGAATATGATTAGAGAGGATTTGGAAGCTGGTAAGGTGAACCGCGTCGTTGTCGCCGCGTGCAGCGTTAAGATGCACGAACCGACATTTCGCGCGGTGATGGAGTCGGCAGGAGTGAACCAATTCTTCTTCGAGATGGCTAACATTCGCGAGCAGGACTCTTGGGTTCATGCCCACGACCCCGAAGGCGCGAACGAGAAAGCCAAAGACCTGATCGCCGCGGCGGTCGCCAAGATGCGCTACGCGGCGCCGCTGGACATGCTCACGGTGCCTGTGACCAAACAGGCGATGGTCATTGGCGGTGGCGTCGCGGGGATCGAGACCGCGCTGGACATTGGCGACATGGGGTATCATACTTATCTGGTGGAAAAAGAGCCGACGATCGGCGGCGTCATGTCGCAGCTTAACAAGACCTTCCCCACCTTCGACTGCTCCATCTGAATTCTCGCACCTAAGATGGTTGACGCGTCGCGTCACCCTAATGTCGAGATAATCAGTTACGCTGAAGTTGAGCGAGTCGATGGCTATATCGGCAATTTCAAGGCGACGGTGCATAAGAAACCGCGCCGCGTGGATATCGAGCGCTGTAACGGTTGTGGAGAGTGCGTGGCGGTCTGCCCGATTGAAGTGCCGAACGATTACGAGATGAATCTCGCCCCGCGCAAGGCGATCTATGTGCCGCACTCACAGGCGGTGCCGCTGCGTTACGTCGTGGACGAAGATGCTTGCATTCATTGCTATAAATGCGTGGAGGCGTGTGGCGATCTGCAGGCGATAGATTTCTCCTTGTTGGACGAAGAGGTAGAACTCGATGTCGGCGCGATCGTCGTGGCGACCGGTTTCACTCACTTCGATCCCACCGCGATTGAGGAGTATGGTTACGGGCGATATGAGAACGTCATCACCGCGATGGAGATGGAGCGGTTGCACAACTCCGCGGGACCGACGGCAGGTGATTTCGTGCGCCCGTCCGATCACAAAAATCCCAAGAACATCGCGCTCATTCAGTGTGTAGGCTCGCGGGATAAGCGGTATCATGAGTATTGTTCGGGTTTCTGCTGCATGTACACTATCAAGAACGCGATCTTGCTCAAGCAAATGTACCACGATATAGATATTACTATTTTTTACATGGACATTCGCACACCGTCGAAGGGGTACGAGGAATTCTACAACCGCGCCCGTAATTTGGGCATTCGCTTTATTCGCGGGCGCCCTTCACAAATTACCGAGGATCCAGTGACGAGGAATCTCTTCGTCCGCGCCGAGGATCAGGAGTTGGGCGAGTTGATCGAGTTGGAGACGGAGATGGTCGCGCTATCCGCCGCGGCGGAACCGCAGCCTGACACCGCCAAAGTGAGTCAGACTTTGACTATTCCAACCAGCCCCAGCGGCTTCTTCATGGAATATCACCCCAAACTACGACCTATCGATACGCCGGCAGAGGGAGTGTTCCTAGCGGGCGCGGCGCAGGGCGTCAAAGACATCCCCGCCAGTGTGGCGCAAGGAAGCGCGGCGGCGGCGCGCGCGGCGCGTATTCTCACTCAAGATGAGTGGCAAATCGAGCCGATCGTCGCTTACGTCTGGCCTGATCGGTGTATCAACGCGGAGGGCAAGAAGTGCGGTATTTGCGCGACGAAATGCCCGTACAACGCGATTCAAGTTACCAGAGGAGATGGCAAACCGGCAGTAGTGCAGTCCGCGATGTGTCATGGCTGCGGCGCGTGCGTGGCTGAGTGCCCACATAATGCGATCACTCAGATGCACTATACTGACGCCCAAATCTTGTCGCAAATTCACGCGATGTTGGCGGATAAGCCGGAGGAGAAGTTGCTAAGCCTGCGGTGCCATTGGTGCTCCTATGGCGCGGCAGATATGGCAGGATTGTCACATTTTGAGTACCCGGCGAACGAGCGCGGTATCAGGGTGATGTGCTCCGGGCGTATGGATGCTGATTTCATCTTGGAGGGATTTAGGATGGGCGCGGGAGGCATCCTAGCCTCTGGTTGACATCCCCAAGATTGCCATTATATTAATGCGCAAAAACACGGAGCCGTGCGCTTCGAAAAGACAGCTAAGATGTTAGAGAAGATGGGGATTTCATCAGAACGTTTCCGCATCGAGTGGATTTCCGCGGCGGAGGGTGAGAAGTACGCCCGCGTCATTCGCGAGATGGAGGAGGCACGCCAGAAGGTAGGTGTAGAGCAGATTAAGGCGGAGAACGATGCCGCGCGATCGAAGTTGGAAAGACGGCTGCGGAAATGGAATCAGGTCGAGAACGTTGACCGCGTGCTAGATGAGATAGACATTTGGAGAAATGTACGCGGTAACGGCGGGAATGGAGATGGGCATATGTAGGTAGGTGATTGATTAACAAAAGGGGGTAGGACTTTTATAAGTCCTACCCCCTACGTAGAAGGCGCGCAATGTCAACCGTTCAATGATGCGAAGAGCTACGAACCAGGGGAAAATTGGAAACGCGTGAGTTTGTGCAACGGGGAAGATATTTCCATCGAACACTTTGTCAAACCACCGCGCCGTGCCTTGCCACTTCATAAGCATCACAACGCGCAGGTGCTGGTCGTACTCAAGGGAAAAATGTCGGTTACCACTTTTGGCTAAAGCATAAACTGGCGCGGTGATGTATTTGAGGAGAAATTAAAATAGCACCCGAGGTAAGGTGCTATTTTAAGGAAGGATAAAGAAAAAACTTTCTACTTTGCATCACGTTATCTGTATTGTATATTAAGTGACAGTTAATTGCACCAATCTATAGAATAGTTTTAGCACTAATCCCCAGACTAGTCTTTATCCTAGTCATATGACTAGGTGAACAAAGAAAGCCTATGAAAACGCGGACAAGTTTCGCGTTTTTCTTTTGTTAGGCGAAATGGTATAATTATGTGAAATCGTTGTGGGAGGAAGATAATGGCACAGATAAAGATCGAACGTAATCCTAGTGAAGAACGTTTGCAGGAGCTAGGAGTGAGGAATTGGTCGATTTGGACCAAAGAGGTCTCCGAATTTCCGTGGTCGTACGCGGACCCTGAGACTTGCTATTTTTTAGAGGGAGATGTGGTTGTGACTACCGAAGATGGTGAGACCGTAGAAGTGGGCAAAGGCGACTTAGTCACTTTTCCTAAAGGCATGTCTTGTACTTGGAATATTCGCGAAGATGTGAGAAAGCATTACAGGTTTGGCTAATGACGATAAAAGTTTTAGGTATAGTGGGTAGCCCGCGCCGTAGAGGAAATACCGAAACATTGCTAGATAGATTTTTGGCTGGCGCGGAGAGCGCGGGCGCGACGGTGGAAAAGATTGTAGTGACGCGGCTCGACATTGGAGGCTGTATCGCCTGCGATGGCTGTTGGAAAGATGGGCGTTGCGTGGTCAAGGATGATTTTCAGGGAGTCTATGACAAATTGGTCGCCGCGGATGTCATCGTTTTAGCCGCGCCGATGTTTTTCTGGAACTTGCCCGCGCAAGTCAAGGCGTTAGTTGACCGCACCCAATGTCAGTGGGCGCGCAAGTTTGTTATTGAAGTCCCCCTGGCCGCGACTTCGGCGGGGCATACTAAGCGACGCGGGGTATTCATATCTGTAGGGGGCGGTGTGGATGCCGATTTTAATGGCACAGTTCATACGGTTAGGGATTTCTTCAACGTAAACGAGGCGGATTATTGGGGTGAGTTACTCTACGATGAGGTGGATAAAAAAGGTGAAATCGAAGGACATCCTACCGCGTTACAAGACACCTTCGATTTGGGGGTAAAATCTGTCGATTGGGATTGAGCCTTAAAGATCAAATAACCTCCCGCAGGTTTGGACAAACAGGGAACTCAAACCTGCGGGAGGTTTTAACCGCGCGTTATACTTTGAGAAATTAAGTACGTAGTTTAGGTTAGCGTTCTGATAAATATAGGGGCAGATAATGTTGTAATAATGATTGAGAATAGTTGCTCATTATCACCGGTAGATAAGTTTTACTATCAGGTTGCGCGGTGGGATTGGGATTGGGCGAAGGATACGGTGAAGGGTATGGCTGAGGGGTATAAGTGGGTTGTCCGGGCAATAAGGTTGGAGTGGGTTCTAGCGGTGGATGATTTTTTAATAATAGCGGTAAATAAATCCAAGCAACTGGCGTGATGACCGGCGTCGCGTTATCGGTCAAGGGAGAGAGCGTCTGCGCATGTGCAACTAGATTAACGCATAAAGCTCCTATGATAAAGAGAACAAGTGTTATCAAAAGTAATCTTTGTGTTTTGCTCTCGCGGTTTTTCATCTAAACCCTCCTTTTTGTGTTTATGCCGAAAGAGAAGCTCTCTGAATTATAATGGTTTGTTGTGGCAATTATGTGAAATTATTTAATCAATTTAATGGCAATTATGGGTCAAATTAAGGAGTTTGATAATGTTGGAAACAGGAACAGCAGCACCGGATTTTACGCTTCCATCTGATGGTGGCGGCAAGGTCAGTTTATCAGATTATCGCGGCAAGAAGGTCGTGCTCTATTTTTACCCGAAGGATGACACCCCCGGCTGTACTACGGAGGCTTGTAACTTTCGCGACGATTACTCGCGTATCATCGCGGCAGGCGCGGCGGTGCTGGGCATCAGTCCCGACGAGGTGAAGTCGCACGATAAATTCAAGCTTAAATTCAACCTACCCTTCGCGTTGTTGAGCGACCCGGAACACCGCGTCGCGGAGCTGTATGGTGCGTGGGGCGAGAAGAAAATGTATGGTAAGACTTATATGGGAATTATTCGCGCCACGTTCATCATTGACGAAGATGGCGTGATTATCAAGGTCTTTCCCAAAGTGAAGGTGAAAAATCACAGCCAAGAAGTGCTGGAGTTTCTGGGCAGTTTAGATTAGTCTGTATGTGTAATAGTGCGCGGTCAAAGCGTTATAGAAATCTGTTAGGGCAGCTATATATCGCGTTCGCGGTAGTAATCATCACAACATTGTCTGCTTGTAATAGTACCACATCGCCTCACGCGATAGCTCACCCTACTAAAATCAAGTCACAAACGGAGGAACCTACTTTGTTATCCCAAGAATCATTTGCCGGTACCCAACCTGCTCCTGAATTCCCCGCGCTCGATTGGCTAAACACCGCCCGCCCCTTGAGTATGGCGGAGTTGCGCGGTAAGGTGGTGCTGCTGGATTTTTGGACTTACGGTTGTATCAATTGCATGCACGTTATCCCCGACCTCAAACGGCTGGAGGAGAAATACGCCGATGAATTGGTCGTAATCGGCGTTCACTCCGCGAAGTTCGATAACGAAGGGGATACCGATAACCTGCGCCAGATAATTCTGCGTTACGAGTTAGCACATCCTGTCATCAATGACAAAGATTTCACCGTATGGAGAATGTATGGGGCGCGTGCCTGGCCGACATTTGTCATCATCGACCCCGCGGGGAATATCGCCGGTAAACATTCTGGTGAGGGAATATACGAGACATTCGACCACATCATCGGCAGTTTGGTGAGCGAGTTCGCCGCGCGGGGGCAAATCGACCGCCGTTCGCTGGATTTGAAACTGGAACGCGAGGGGCTGCCCGAAACGATACTCTCTTTTCCCGGCAAGGTATTGGCTGACGCGGCAGGCAATCGTCTGTTCATCGCGGACACTAATCACAATCGCGTCATCGTTGCTGATTTGAAGTCTTACGAAATCGAGTGCGTGATTGGTGGAGAGGAACGCGGTTTGGTCGATGGTGATTTTCGGACGGCGCGGTTTCATCATCCTCAAGGCATGGCACTTGGTGCGAATGGGCGAGTGCTTTACGTGGCGGATACGGAGAACCACGCCATTCGCGCGGTCGATTTGATGAGTGAGACTGTCGAAACTATCGCGGGAACGGGGCAACAATCGCATCTCTACCCCGGCCGCGCCGGACAAGCGACGGAAGTGGCACTTAACTCTCCCTGGGATTTGGAACTAATTGGTGACCAACTTTACATCGCGATGGCTGGTTCTCATCAGTTATGGCGTATCGATTTATCTAGTGGCATAATCGCGCCTTGGGCGGGCAGCGGACGCGAAGGCATAGATGATGGCCGGCTGGAATGGGCTACACTGGCTCAGCCGAGCGGTTTGACTACGGATGGGAAATGGATATATTTCGCCGACAGCGAAGCGAGTGCTATTCGCGCCGCGGGGCTTGAGGCGAGTGGCATGAGTGGTGTGAAGACGCTCGTCGGCACAGGACTATTCGATTTTGGTGACGAAGATGGTGTGGGTAATAAGGCGCGATTGCAGCACGCTTTGGGTATAGCTTATTATTCCGAAGATGAATTGTTGTACGTAGCCGACACTTATAACAGCAAGATTAAAACGATTGACCCGCGCACTAGAGAGGCGCGAACCCTTTTGGGAGAGGAACACGGCTGGCGTGATGGCGAGTCTCCGCTATTCTACGAACCCGGCGGCGTGGACATCGCGGGCGACAGATTATACGTGGCAGACACCAACAATCACGCGATACGCGTGATAGACTTGAACACGCGCGATACTTCTACCGTTGTGCTTCGCGATCCTGAAGGGCGATTATCCCTGATGGAGGAATGTGAGAGCAAGTGTATAACGCTTGAAGCGCAAACGGTCGGTGCGGGCGCGGGAACCATACGCTTGAACGTCATTCTGCCGCGCGGTTACAAAGTCAACGATATGGCGCCCTTCTCGCTTAGCTGGCAACCCAATGATTTAGTATCGTTCGCGGAGGGTGAGACGCAATACCGCGTCGTCGAGCCGAATTTTCCGCTGGAGATTCCGGCCAGCTTCGCGGTCGGTCAGCAGACGGTCGACGCCGATTTGACGGTTTATTATTGCCAGATTGGCAAGGAGAGTTTATGTCTCATTGACCGCGCGCGATTACAAGTGCCATTACAAGTGCAGGAGGTTGGCGGCGCGGTGTTACGATTGAAGTATGTCTTAGCTGCACCATAGTCATAATTGAGAAAATAGGGTGATATATGTCTAAACAATTTGCTAGTCTTTTGCGCGAACAAAAATTTTGTATCACTGTTGAAGTCGTTCCCCCGCGAGGTCCCGACCCCGCGCTCATCCTCACCGCGCTAGATTCGTTATTTGAATTGCCGTTCGATGGCTTCAGCGTGGCTACTAATCCGGTGGCGAAACCGCGCATGAGCGCGCTGGCACTCACTTGCTTAATCCAACAACGCACGGGGAGACCAGCAGCGTTGCATTGTACTACGCGCGACCAAAATTTTCTCAGTACACAGGGATTGCTGTGGGGCGCGCGCGCGTTGGGAATAAGCTCAGTCCTCGTGGCCACGGGTGATTTCGTAGCTTGCGAGGATAGGGAGCGCGTAACGACCGTGGGAGATGTGAACGTCGCGGCGTTAGTGCGCATAGCCCGCGAGGCAGGCTTACATACTGGCGTGGTTTTTGACCCTCATCCGGAGCGAGATGGATTTGAGCGCGCGGTGCATCGATTAGAATGTAAAGTTGAAGCGGGAGCGCAGTTCGTGGTCACCCAACCTGTTTATGATGAAGATAGCGCGGTGAAATTGGCTGATGCTACAACGCAGTTCGGCGTTCCGGTTATTATGGGAATTTTACCTCTGCGTACAGCGCGACATGCCGAGTTTCTACATAACAAGGTAGCCGGTATTGCCGTGCCGAAAGAGGTTCGGAATAGAATAGACCGCGCCGATAATCCGATTGGTGAGGGAGCAGCGAACGCCCGCGAGATGCTCGCGATAGCGCGCGACCGTTTTGCGGGGGCGTGTATCATGCCGCCTTTCGACCATTATGAGATAATGTTTGATATTTTGCAGACATAAAGTAGTGGTAAAGAAGTAAATGATAGGGAAAAGTAATACAATGATTTAACCACAAAGGACACGAAGAACACCAAGAAAATTCATGCTCCGAATGACAGCTTTTGACCGCGTATGGACATCATTGTCCCTTACTGTCTAACTGTTATGTACACGCTATAAAATAGATTTAGGGGGTACTTAAATGTCATGCTGAACGCAGTGAAGCATCTCGTGGTGGTTTATATCCAGTTCTAATCCCCCGCGCAGCCGTATGATGCCGAAAACGAGACCCTTCGCGGCGCTCAGGGTGACATCTTGAATAGGGCGCATATAGTACTTAGACACTCAGGGTCAAAAATTATCATACGAAGTAAATATCACCTTAGTGTTCTTGGTGCCCTTTGTGGTTGAATAGTTGGCACTACTCGACGCGCAAGCGTCGCGGTTTGAGTGTAAAGTTTAATTAATTTATTAGCGAACGCATAGGAGGTAAGTTTAATGTCAAGTTTAGGCGACAGAATTCAACAAGGTGATTGGAAAAAAGAGAAACACATGCCGGTTATCGAAGCGCCAGATGAGGTGAAGTCTGGAGAACTGTTTGAGGTGAAGGTCAGTCTGGGCAAAGAGGTCGCGCACCCGAACACCACTGAGCATCACATTAGCTGGATAGACCTGTATTTCCATCCTGAAGGCGCGAAATTCACCCATCACGTTGGGCGTTTCGAGTTCACCGCGCATGGTGAAGCGGTCAGCGGTCCCAACGAGGGCCCCGTCTACACGCATCACGGCGTAATCGCGTGGCTGAAAGTCAGCAAATCTGGTACGCTTCACGCGATGTCGATGTGCAACATCCATGGGCTTTGGGAAAGTTCTAAAGATGTTAGCTGTGTAGAATAAGCACAGCGCGAAAAATTTATCTTGTAGGGGCAGACCTATGTGTCTGCCCCTTTTCATTTAGGGAACTGCGCGGTCGCTTACGCAGATTATGCAGTGATTAACCGCAGAGGACGCAAAGGGCGCGGAGAAAAGGGGAAAGAGTCAGTAGATTAAGCGAATTTTTGATTATGTATGACCCTTACTGTCTAACCATTATGTACACCCTATAAAAAGGATTTAGGGCGTACTTAAATGTCATGCTGAACGCAGTGAAGCATCTCGTTTTAGTTTATATCAGGCTCTGGACCTCCGCGTAACCACTTTTGGCGGCAAACGAGACCCTTCGCTGCGCTCAGGGTGACATTTTGAATAGGGCGGACATAATATTTAGACACTCAGGAATGTATGACCGCGCATGAATATAAATGAACGCGGTTTCATCAGCTTAATCCGCTAAATCCGCCGAAAAAGTGAGTTTTTTCAGTAGAGTAATAAGTGAAAATTCGTGAAAATTCGTGGCAAAAAGCTAAATTGACAAAAGCACTCAAGTATGGTATTCTGTCTAATCGCTCGACATTCTGCCCGCTCTGCCGCGAATTTCACAACCCCTTCACGTTTCACGAAATAATCTTATGTTCTCCACAATTGAGGTCAGATGGTTTTATAAAGGCGCAATCCCCGCGAACGTCTTAGCCTGGTTTCGGCAAGGTGAGTTCGAACCGCGCCGCCAGCCGCCTAGAACTGATTACTATCTCAGTCTTCCAGACAACGACTCTATCGGAGTAAAAATTCGCGAGGGCGCGGTAGAGGTAAAGCAGCGCCAACGGCAATATGGCATCGAGCGCTTCCATGACCGCGTCGCGGGAGCGATTGAGCATTGGCAAAAGTGGAGTTTTTCACTATCCGCTCCGAACGGGGCAATCACAGAAGTGAACAGCTCCGCCGCGTCGTGGATTGCGGTGCAAAAATCGCGATTGTGGGGGCAATATAAGATAACCGCCGCCGCGCAAGCAATCGCGGTTTCCCCAGATAGCGCGGTCACGCGCGGATGCAGTTTGGAATTGGCAGATGTCAATGTTGCGGGAGAGGACTGCTGGAGTTTTAATCTCGAGGCTTTTGGAAGTGAAGCTACGCTTCGCGATAATCTTGTGCTCGTAGCGCGGCGCGTTTTCGCGAAAGAAAATATCCCGACCTTCACCGCCGCGAATTCATATAGCTATCCGCAGTGGCTGAGGATTGTGTCGGCTCAAAAACCATGAAGACTGGCGTTCTACCAGCTAGTTATGTTAAGGATAGGGCTTACGCAAGTTCAGGCTAATTTTACCGCTGAGGGCGCGGAGAACGCTGAGGTTTGAAGGTAGGGTTCTATCAGCATAGCAAAAATGACTTTTAATGAATGTTGATGAGCGTCTATAACCGCGAAAATATTTTTTGTTTTCTTTTCTCCGCGTCCTCGGCGCCCGCTGCGGCGAATTATAGTGCGGTTTTGCGTAAGTCCTAAAGGAGTAAATGCGATGGAAGAGTTACAGGCTGTAGAGAATGAGTATCTCGACCAAGTTATCGAACAGCAACAAAAAGTGAATCGCGAGTTGAAGCGCAAGGCGGCGCCAGCACCAGCCCCGCCGGGGCAGCCACCTGTCGCGGAGGAGGAGCACGCGGCGCGAACGGTCGATTATCGCATCACCGGATTTTTGCTTTGGAAGACCGTCGTCGTTCCCCCGAACGTCTACATCATTCACACGCGGCGCGGCCACGGGGAGCCAATACACATCGGTTTGGGCATATCGTTCAGGTACAATTCGTACACCGATTCGTTCCTCGTCGTTCCCGCGGCGATGCAGACGATTATCATCAACGCGAACTGCATCTGTATCGAGCGGCAGGGGGTGATGGTGCAGGCTTATGTGCAGTGGATTATCGATGATATTAAAACCGCGTATCGGCGGCTCGATTTTTCGGACCCCGAAGACCCGATGCGGATTGTCAACGTTCAACTGCGCGAACAGGCGGAAGCCGCGATTAAGGATAAGGTCGCGACCATGAGCATCGATGAGGTGTTGAGCGACAAGCAGCCGATTATCGAGGAGTTGACGCATCGTCTGCGCGCGGTGGCGGAGGGAACGCGCGAGAATGACTCATCCGGCTTGGGGCTGAAAATAGTCACGGTGCAAATCAAAGAGGCGGTGGTCAGTTCGACGCGGCTTTGGCAGAACCTACAGAAGCCATTCAGGGCGGAGCGCGAGAAGCTGGCGCGATTGGCGGAACTGGAGAGCCAGCGGCAAATCGCGGCGCGCGAGTTGGAGAATCGCAAGACGAGCGAGACCGAGGAGATGGAAGTGGAGGGCGAACTATCGCGATTGCGCGCCGACAAAGAACGCAATCGCTACGACCGCGAACAGACAGAGACCGCGCGGCGGCACAAACTTGAGCAGGAGATGGAGCAGCGCATGATTTCCGAGAAGAACGCCACTGAGGTGGCGCGCAAGGAGGCGGAACTGGCGTTGCAACTCAAGGAAATCGAGCTAGAATCTCAGCGAATCGCGCGAGAGACCGAAAAGACGCAGAAGCAGATGAACCTGGACACCGCGCAAGCTGAACGAGAACGCGTTGTCTTGCGCGCGGAACTAGAAATGGAGGAACTTCGTAACGAGACGAAAACCAACCAAGCCAAACGCGAACTCGCGTTGCTCAATATACAGCGGGAAATTGATAACGATATGTCGGATAATCTCGTCAAATCGCGTCTCATCACCGCGCTGCCGAACATCGCGGAGAAGATGCCACAGCCGCAAGAATTGCGCGCGGTGAATATCTCCTCTGATGGCGGTGATGCTGCGATGAAGTCGTTGCTGGGTTTTCTAGGCGGCGCGTTGGAGATGCTAGAAGGCGCACTCAAGCGGAATCGTGAGGCGTGAAACGTGAATATGATACGCGATATCTTCCACACCTCACGTATTACGCATCACGTTTTACGCTGTTAGAAAATCTTTTATGAATGAAAATGACACCTTCAACATATAATCATCCCCCATGTCCCCACCTGCGCGACGCGGCGCGTGAGTGGGGTTTTGATTTATCCATCGGGGAGCTGCAAAAATTTCACGATTATTATGCGGAGCTGGTCGAATGGAATCGAAAGTTTAATCTGACAGCAATTACCGATTACGAAGATGTGCAGATTCAGCACATCCTCGATTCGCTGAGTTGCCTTTTGGGTACGGCGCGTTATTTGGAATGTCTCGGCGCTCGTCCGCGCTTGGTGGATGTCGGTGCCGGCGCGGGGGTGCCCGGCTTTCCGCTGAAAATCGCGCGTCCTGAATGGGAACTCACGTTGGTAGAGGCGACGCGCAAGAAAACGGAGTTTTTGCGGCATATTTCACAAAAACTCGACCTGCCCGCGACGGTGATTCATGCTCGCGCGGAGGAAGTGGGACAGGATACGCAACATAGAGAGAGCTATGATTTAGTAGTGGCGCGCGCGGTGGCGGAACTGTCCGTCTTGCTGGAGTACATGCTGCCGTTATGCCGCGTCGGCGGGTTAGCCGTAGCGATGAAGGGTCACGCGGCGCGTGATGAAGCGACGGCAGCCGCGCGCGGTTTGACTGTTCTTGGTGGTGAATTGCGCGAGATTATTCCGGTAAAGCTACCCGGCTTGACGGAAACGCGGCATTTGGTCATCGTCGCAAAGACCGCGCCGACGCCCGCGAAATATCCCCGCCGTCCGGGAATGCCCGCTAAGAGACCGTTGTTATAGAATAACAGGACTTACGCAACTTCGGGTTATTTTTACCGCCGAGGGCGCCCCCGTGCGG
>CAZSIG010000017.1:0-18701 GCA_964606195.1 uncultured Anaerolineales bacterium | reverse complement strand
CAATATCGATGGTCGGCGTGGCAGTAGGGAATTCCGCGTCTTCGCCGATGTCTATCGTCGGAGTGGTGGAAGGTTCAACTTGACTTATCGCGTTATTCTCTGGCGCGGGGGTGTTGGTTTGAATCGGAATAGGGGTAGGTAAAGGGAGGGGGGTGTTCGTCGCTGTCGCGGGCGCGGGATAGGGAGTGTTGGGGAGTTGAGCGAATGATCCCGTGTTAAACATTACCGGAATATAAACGGGCTGCGGAGTACCGTCGAAAGAAGGCGCGGTGGTGGAAGTAGGAAGCTCCGCAGTCGGTTCGGGAGTAGCTGTTGATGGTGGAGGTCCCTGTGTTGAGATAGTCGTTTGCACCGTGCCGCTGCCGAAATTGCCTGCGATACGGTTGTTCGGCCACTCATCCAGACGCGATCTGGCGCGGACGCGAAATGTATAGGTGTGTCCATCTTCTCCGGGGAAGGTGAATGAGGTAGCATTATCGCTTGATAAATCCACACCATCCCAATCGCTGTCATCGATGCGAAAATCTACTTCGAAATCAGAGAAATTTGTGTCTGGAGGAATGGAGAGTAAGCGCCAGCTTACGTTCATTGTAGGTTCAGTTTGGTAAGCGGGTAAGGGATCGACCTGAATACGCGGCGCGGGGGAGAGATAATACGAGTCGAGAATACAGGTGCTATGATCTATGCCGCCAGTGTTAGTGACGTGGATGAACACGGTGATAGTCGATGACATCGCGGTGGCTGCGGTGTAGATGTTTTGTCGTTTGCCATCTTTCCAACGTTCTTTGCCCCATACTATGTTGGCTGACGCGGGATCTGTGCCACCGTAAGGATCGATACCGACCACTCTGCCTATTTTGTCGGTATGTAGTTGGTCATCGGGGAACCGCCCGGAGCCGCCCCAAAACGCCAGTGACCAGCCGGAGAAGGAGTAGTCTGTACCGGGAGTCACGCCTGATACTTGTTGGTACAGGTTCGCGACGAATGGTTCAGTGCCATGATCTTGGGTGGTGATGATTACGGCGTTTTCGCCCTCAAAAGTGTAATTTCTCACGCCCTCGCGTGCTGAGTAGACTTGCATGTTATCGTACCGCGCGGGGCCACTTTCGGTCGCGGTGTGCCACCCGGCTATCGTGGGGCTTGTGGGGTTTTCCTCGAAGTAACCATTAGTGAGGAGATTGTCCGCGAAGGCTGATGGCGCGGTAATTATCCCTACAAGGAGAGGTACCAGAAATATCAAACCGAAAGATTTTAGTTTAGCCATTATTCCCCCCTCAGAATTTCACTAAACAGAAACGGCGCACTGGTGTTGTGGTGGTGCGCCGTTTATCGCGAATAAGGATAACCTATAATTTTGAGTTAGTTACGCGGTATAGATAATAGAGGCGAGTGGTGACGCACCCTACAGTATAAACTTAATTAAAGTGTATTTTACTATAGGTTCGCCAGTTCGTCAAATCACAATCGCGCCACGATAGCTCGCGTTTTCCCAACCGGTCATCATTATTATCGTATTGCCAGCAATAATTAAATCTTGTGGCAAGTAACGTGGAGAAACGCGAAGTTACCTGTAGGAGGCATAAGCTCGACCACTTCTGTGATTTTGAACTCTTTGCCGTCTAATATCAGTATATCACCATCTTTGGGTTCTTTTTCGAGGTTCATTATCGCGCCGGGGTGTTTTGTTCCCTCGACTATCACGCTGACTTTGTATATCATTTCACCCTCACGCTAAAACGTAAAACGCGGTTACGTTCCATTACTTCTCTTCGTCTGGTCTCCAAACCAATTGTCCTTTGAGCATCAAGTCAGTATAGCGGATTTTGAACGCGATATCCGCGGCGATGTTGCGCATGACTACGAAACCGATTGTCGGCGCGTCCTTACACATTTGCATAAAATCCGCCCGTTTCAACGAGTACAATCGGGAATTATCTGCCACGCAGCGCGCCGTCGCGGAGCGCAAACCCTCGTCCACCAACGCCACTTCCCCAAAGACCTGCCCGCGCCCTAATGTGACAATAGTCGCGATGGCACCTTCTCCATCTTTCGCCTTCTCCGGTATAGCCGATACTTTAATCTCCACTCTACCGTTGTTAATGATGAATAGTTCATCCCCTTTGGAATTCTCTTCAAAAACTACGTCACCATTGTTATAATGCAACTCTCGGCAAATCTCAGCCACGCGTTGATACTGTTCTTCGTTCAATCCCTCGAAAATATCAACCTCTTTCAATAAATCCACGTTTGACATTTTTTCCTCCTCAAGAGTGTTTTAGAGCTTGGAAATAAACTCTTGTTTACTTTATAGTGGGTAAATAGTAAATCGCGGTAGGCTTGCGCGATGTACGCGAAATTAGAACTGTTTTAATTATATACTAATCACAAGAATTCTGCAAGCCTTTAGAATGCAGGTATTTGCAATCATAGGTATTTTAATAAAGAAGGAGCTAAATGTCAATAAGAAATTTGTCCCAATTTCGAGCTTTCGATGATTTTGTCCTGAAGATATGATTTGTATTAGGTGTGGCTTGATGTTATAATCAAAAAACGCGTTGCTACGCGGTGTAGTCGTAGGTTTGGTGCCTGCGCTAATCACACTCATAAAGGGTGCGTTTACAGTTCTATTTATTTTTTTATGCCAATGAACAAAGACCGAGTAGTTTCTCCAGATTTGAAAAGTTCAGAGCGCGGCGCGGAGACCACTTTGCGCCCTCAGCGTATCGCTGAATATATTGGGCAAGAGAAGGTCAAGGAGCGGCTGCTGATTTTGGTTGAAGCGGCAAAAGCTCGCGGTGAAACTTTGGATCATATTCTGTTTTACGGTCCCCCAGGCTTGGGTAAGACCACGCTGGCACACGTCATTGCCAACGAAATGGAAGTGAACGTCAAACCAACCTCGGGACCGGCGATCGAACGCGCGGGGGACTTAGCGGCGATCTTAACCAATCTTCGCAAAGGGGATGTATTGTTCATTGATGAGATCCATCGGCTGAACAAAGTGGTCGAAGAGATACTGTATCCCGGTATGGAAGACTTTGCGCTAGACATCGTGATCGGTAAAGGTCCCAGCGCGCGTAGTATTCGGCTAAAACTGCCGCGCTTTACCATTATTGGCGCCACGACGCGGTTGGCGTTGATGGCGGCACCGTTGCGCGCGCGGTTCGGCGCGGTATATCGTCTCGATTTTTATGCCGTTGAAGCGATCGTGGAGATAGTCACGCGGTCGGCGAAGCTGCTGCGAGTTGAGATAGAGACCGCGGGAGCACAAGAGATAGCCCAGCGCGCCCGTGGCACCCCGCGCGTTGCCAATCGATTGCTCAAAAGAGTGCGCGATTATGCCCAAGTGCGCGCCGACGGTCATATCACGCGAGAGGTCGCCCAGCAAGCTCTAAGTATGCTAGACATCGATGAATTGGGCTTAGATAATATCGACCGCCGCGTGTTGTTGTCTATAATCGAGAAATTCGACGGTGGTCCCGTCGGTTTAGAGACGATTGCGGCTTCTATCGGCGAGGAGGCGGACACGATTATGGATGTATATGAACCATATTTGTTGCAACTTGGTTTCTTGGGACGTACTCCTCGTGGGCGGGTGGCAACGCGCCGCGCCTATGAGCATCTGAATATCGATTACCCTGAGAAATTTGAACAAGGAGGCTTGTTTTAAAGTATGGCTGTATCACTTCAGGCGCAAAGAGATTTTGATCAAGCGCATAGAAGAGCCTTTTGGGAGGAAGTTACCGCGTTTCTAACGGGTAAGTCCGCGGATCTATTATCTTTTGAGGAAGTACATGATAGATTAAAAGCATATCCCGCAAGTGGTATACCTGAGTTGAAAGAAATTCCTTTGAATAAGATTGTAGGGAGCGTAGGACGCTATCATGATTTCACGCGGTCTTTTTTGCCGCGGAATGAGCGCGTCGTTAAACGGTGGGCACGCGTGGATGAATTGATGCAAGGGCTGGAGGGGCTGCCGCCCATTGAGGTGTATCAAATCGGAGATGTCTACTTCGTGCAAGATGGTAATCACCGCGTCTCGGTGGCGCGTCAGCAGGAGTTGGAGACGATACAAGCTTACGTGAAAAAATATCATACTTCAGTGCCATTGACTCCTGATACAACTCCTGATGATTTGATTATCAAGGGAGAGTACGCCGATTTTCTGAACAAAACTAAGCTAAATGAACTACGCCCAGAGGCGCGAATCGAGTTGACCGCGCCGGGTAAATATGAGAAGATTTTGCGGTGGATCGCGACCAATCAGCACTATATGGACGAACATGATCCTGATCGCCAGGCTACTTGGGAGGACGCGGTGGTCGATTGGTATGATAATCGTTATCTACCGATGGTCGAGATAATTCGCGAGAAGAATATGCTCGCGAATTTTCCGGAGCGCACCGAAGCCGACTTGTACGTTTGGATTCGGGATCATCAGAAGCGACTTCAGGAATGTTTGGGACAACCGGTGCCAGACTCGCAAGCCGCGGATGATTTGACGGATATGTCCAGTCCTAAAACGGATAAAGTTCTCAATCGCGTGGTTAGGAAGACGGTGGACGCGCTGACACCGGATAGATTGGAGGAGGGACCGCCGCCGGGAACATGGCGAATGGAGCGTGTTATTCCGCGCGATGGAGGAAATCTTTTCACAGATGTGCTGATTCCGGTGGATGGCTCGAAGCGTGGTTGGTATGCGTTGGAACAAGCGTTCGAGATCGCGCGCCTTGAGGGAGAATGTTACATTCATGGTTTGCACGTACTTAAGTCGCGCCAGGAGGAGGCACGAGAGCGCGGTCAGGAGATACTGAGCGAATTTTGTTGTCGATGTAAAGATGCTGGATTTCGAGCTACGACGCGTATAGAATCTGGCGGCATATCGCGTCTCATCGTGGCGCGGGCTAAGTGGGCAGATTTGGTGGTGATGCATGAACAAGGTGAACATTCACAGTGGCCTAAACGAGTTTTGGGCAGTACTTTTCATACAGTCGTGCGTAGAGTAGCGCGCCCGGTGTGGGTACTTCCGGATAAGCCGGTGAAACCGACTAAGGCGCTTCTAGCTTATGATGGTAGTCCGAAGGCGCGAGAGGCGTTGTATGTAAGTAGTTACATCAAATGTCGGTGGGGTTTGTCGTTGTTGATTATGACCAGTCAGGATTTGATAAGTGAGACGCAACAGGTGATAGATTGTGGTAGCGTAAATGTGGCGTGGTTATCAGAGAGCGAGCCGATTGATGAAGCAATAGTGAACGCCGCGGAGCAGTACGAATGCGATCTGCTGATAATGGGGGGATATGGGTTGACCCCCGCGCTGGAGGTTTTCTTAAGCAGTACAGTAGATAGAGTATTGCGAAAGACTGCTAAACCTATACTGATCTGTCGTTAATAACTTGACAAATCTGTACTGTTGTGTTATAAATGCTTCATTGCATTTGGTTTGTGGTTGAGTTGACTGAAAAAACGATGAGCTAAGATGCTATGGTTGACATACGCGGTTATAAGTTAGCAAAAAACCATGTTATGAGCTTTTCAGTGATGGCATAATTGGAGCGGTTTCGTGATAATTGTCCCGCGTTGGGGATTGGTGAGGAGGAGGAAAGTAGATGCTAGCGGAAATCGCTAAAGTACAGATAATTGGTATTAAAACCAAAAACTGCATGATCGACACGATACATGAAATCCATAAGTTAGGTCTTATTCAATTTATTGATACTCCTCCTGAGGCGGAGCAAAAATATCGAAATCTCCGTCATATGACGCTGGAAGCCATTACTGTTAAACGAAGGCAGAAAATCCGTCAGACTATTTTAGAAGTAGAGGGACTTCTGGCAACCCTGCCCTCCTCCAGAGCGAAGAGACCTCCGCGCTGTACTGCCGAATGCAAAGTTGGATTCGGTCCCCTTCTGGATGAAGTACGCGGTCAACTAGATGATATTCTTGACCAGGTTCGCGATGCCAACGAGCGTATTGAGACTTTGGAAGCAGAACAATCTACTTTGCCCTACTACAAAACCCTGTTAGTAACCTTGACTCCCCTTTCGCACAACATACACTCTATTGAGAACTTTGATATGGTGGCATTGCTGATAGACAAAGATTATAAGGATACCCTTGATTTAATCCATTATGAGATAGAGCGTATTACCTATCGGCGCTTTGAGATGGTGGATGGGGAAATAGGTAAAAATCAATTAGCCGTTATTTTCGCGTTTCCTCACGAGTACCGCGGGCAGGTTGATGATTTGTTGGGACAAGAAAGCGTTAACGAGGTGCGTTTACCCACCAGCTTGGCGGATAAGCCGATTGAGACTATCATAGAGGATATTGATAGACGTTTGAAAGTTTTGGCTAATCAAATCGCTGACATTCGCGGTGAACTACAGGTTATTTCCGACAATTGGTATTCTGAAATCGTCGCTTGGCGCAATCGACTTCAAGCTTGTTTAGAGGAAATCGACAAGGTTCCTCAAATGTGGGAGACTGATCACACTTTTGTTATCTTTGGGTGGATACGGAAGACGGATATACCAATACTCCGCGAGAAACTCGGAAAAACAATTGGCGATGATGTCGTAGTGGGGCAATCAGAGTTAACTCCTGAGGAGAAAGAAAACGCGCCAGTTATTATGGACAACTCTGCTATAGTCGAGCCGTTCGAATTCTTTATGAGGTTGTTGTCTCCCCCACGTTACGGTACGATTGACCCTACTCCGTATATGGCTTTCTTCTTGCCCGCGTTCTTCGGTGTCATTGTCGGCGATTTTGGTTATGGGCTAGTTTTTCTCACCATTGCCGCGTACTTGATTCGCACACGCACTGATGCCTTTCGAACTATTGGGCAGATATTGGGAATTTGCGGAGCATGGACGATTGTTTTTGGCGTTCTCTTTGGAGAATTCTTCGGTACTTTGGGGCCTTTAATCGGTGTACATCCGATATTGTTAGACCGCGCTGATCCAGAAGCCTTTGTACCATTGATTTCCATGTCCGTTATTATGGGGTTGGCTCATGTCATCCTGGGGTTAGTGTTGGGAATCCTCAACGGCTGGCGCGAACGTCATACTAAAGAGGTACTAGAGAAAGTGGGGATGATTATTGCTATATTAGCGTTAATTGTACTGCTAGGTATTTTCGGCGGAATGATTTCCTCCGCGCTGATGTGGCCGTTCTTGATCATTCTTGGCATCGCGGTTGTAATCCTCACCTACTGTATGGGCATCATGGGACCAATGGAGATTTTCAGCACCGTCGGTAATATCCTCTCTTATATCCGTATTGCAGCCATTGGCCTCTCATCAGTTTTTCTTGCCGAAGTGGCTAATGAGTTGGGTAAGGTGACTGGCAATATCATCCTAGGAATTGTAGTTGGGGGAGTTTTCCACCTCTTAAACATTATTCTTGGCGCGTTCAGCCCGACCATTCATGCTATGCGTTTGCACTTCGTAGAGTTTTTTAGTAAGTTTGTGGAATACAGTTCCAATCGTTTCGCGCCTTTCAAGCAAGAAACCTAGTGTCTTGCAAAAAACGCGCTCATTTGGGGAAAATCTTACTATGATGTACAGAGAACGCGGGATTTCATCAGCAAATGTGGATAAATGATTATGGTAAATGAATCTTCACATAAAGTAATAAGAGATCCTTTGGAGACCATTAATAAAAAAGAGTTTGAACTGGAAGATAAACTTTCCAAAGCGCGAATGCAGGCTGAACGCATTATTAAAGAGGCAGAGGCAGAGGCTAGAGAGATTATTAAGAATTCGCGCCGCGAAGCTCGAGAATATGTGGAGGCTGCTCATCAGGAATTCGTAGCCAAGGCAAAGGCGAAAACTGAGGAGCAAAAGAAAGCTAATGCAGGCAAATTAAAAGAGCTTCGTCAACGGGGAGAACAGAACTTATCCAAGACCGTCGAATACATAATCGCTTTGGCAACGAATCAAATTTCTCTGTAATCTAAGCTCTATGAGCGTTTTTTGTCTTTGAAAGTGAAGAATAACAGTGAATTAGTTCAGGATTGCGAGCAAGCGCGGTTGCAGGTAAAAGGAGTTTTGGCACAGTTACCTTCTGTAGATCAAACTACGTTGTCTCATAGAGAAGATTACCGCGCTTTAGTTCTGCCACTGCCACAACTGTTGGAGTACATCAATGCTCAACTTTCAGCAGTTCTCCCCGCGGTGAGTTCTCTTAGTAAACGTTGTGAAGTTATCAATCATGAAATCTCAACGCTACCCTATTACCAAAATCTATTGCGTCAATTAGATAGTATCGCGGTTGCGCCTGTTTACTTTTCGCATCTGGCTACTTCTATCTTCCAAGTCGAGACGAATGCTGAGATATATTTCCGAAAGCTAATTGAGCAATTGGAGATTGACCTTGACAGACAATTTTACATCGCGGCACAGGGAAATGTTAAAACTAGCGAAAGTAGAATAAATACCGTATTCGTAGCGTTATATCCTCACTGCTATACCGAAACCGTGCACAGCCTCGCGGCATTGTATGGTATAAATGAAGTATATCTACCTGAATATTTGGCGGGAAGGAATTTCTCGGAGGCACTCGCGGTTATTGAGCGGCGTCAATCCGAATTGCTAGCAGAACGGAGTGAAGTTGTCGCGGAGTTAGAAGGGTTGGCAGCGCGATGGAGACCGCGTTTAATAACATGGCGAAAAGCACTCTCGAATAACGCGGTGAATAAGCTAGAAACACGCTCAAATACTTCAGAGGAACAGAAGGGGCGCGGACTGTTCAGCCTGTTTATTCATCTCGGTAAAATTATCGTTTCATCACGCGACAGTGAACTTACGATGAAGTCCTATGTTCGAATTGCTTTGCCGCTTGTGCTGGGTTTCGCTATTGGCAATGCGACTTATGGAAGTTTGTCTCTCGCGCTTGTGGTTTACTTCGGGATCATTCAAGAGCAAGAATACCGAAACTTTCTGTGGCAAGTTACTGTGCTTGTGTCCCTATGGAGTTTATTCTTTGGGGTAACTCTTGGGAATTATTCTCCAGCTAATTTGGCTGGATGGCAGCAGTATGATACTCTTAAGTTGCTTGTGGGGTTTGTTGGCGTAATTGGTGGGGGGTACGTTCTGCTGGCTGAGATTTCGCGACGCGTTCAGGCATTGGTTCGCCGACGCTTCCAACAAAGGCTCTCTTTTATAGTAGATATTATTTTTGTAGCTGGGCTCTTTGGAGTGGCTGGCTCTGTAGCACGTTATTTCACAACATACAATCTGAGCCTGAATACCGCGCTACTGGTGGTCATTACGGTTATATTATTGTACATTACTGAATCCGTTCATGAACTTGGTGCCCGAAAGAATATAGGTAAGATTGTTTTTTATGGACACGCTGTATTGTTTGGACTATCTGTTTTGTGTATTGTTGAGTGGGCAACTAATATTACAACGAGCATATTGCTAGGCTGTGCTGTAGTCGTTTTAAATCGTGCATTGAAAAACATCGCGAATTTACCATCTTTTGCAGCTAATGACGCGGTTGTGAACCGTGACGAAGAAGAGCTTTTAGAAGAACCTGTTAACTTATGCTATTCGCGGTAAAGCGAAAAGTTGAGTTCGCTGAAAAAGCTATCTTTCAGTGATGTAAAAGGATGTTTTCTATATTTAACTTTTGTAAGGAGGTATTTATGGATTCCACTGGATTACTTGCAATTGCCGCTGCACTTTCTTTGGGGATTTCTGCCGCGGCTACTAGCTATGCGCAGGCTAAGATCGGTAGTGCGGGAGCTGGTGCCATTGCAGAGCGACCTGAAGTTGCAGGTACTATCATTATTCTCGAAGCTATCCCTGAGACTATGGTTATTTTGGGATTCGCTGTCGCTGCGATGATAATCCTTATGCTTGGCGCGTCGCACTAGTAGAGCTTAGTTGCCTAACGGCACCAGCTATTGGGCTGAGGCAACAGAACTGGAGACAATATGGCTTTGGAAGACCTAATCAGCGCGATGGAAAAGGAAGTCAACGCGGAGATTGACTCTGCACTCAGCGAAGCGCGAGATACTGCCGCGTCAAAACTACAGAAGGCGAAGCAACAGGCAGAAGAGTTGAAAAATGCGCGTATGAAACAAGCTCGAATAGATTTCGCGGCAGAAGAGACGCGAATGCAAAATGCCGCGACTTTAGCTACAGCACAGGAGGCACACCAAGTTAAGAAGGAGTTGGTAGAACGAGCCTTTGAGCAAGCTACTGATGCTATCAGGAAAATCCGAAACACTCCTGAATATACTTCTATTCTAGAATCACTTGTACAGGAGGTGCGGGATGCTGTGGATGCAGAGCTAATTTGGCAAGTAGATTCGCGAGATGAGGATACTCTACGTAGTATACTAGGCGAAGATGCTGTTATAGAACCGAAGCTAAATTGCGTGGGCGGTGTAATCGGTGTTACACAGGATGGTAGGATTCGAGCAGATAACACCTTTGAAGCGCGATTTCATAAGGCACGCGAATTATATATAACGAGGATGATGACAATTCTGACGGAGTAAAAAGGATACGTAAGACGCGATGTATTGTAATTGATTTGCCGCAGAATCATCACGTTTTATAAAAGTTGGGAGCTAATGTAAAAACTCATAATGGGTGATTGTGGTTATGGAAATGCTAGAGTCCGCGCCATGAGAGGGCGGTTGCTCGGGCATGATGACCTGAAATGGTTGCTATCTCAACCGAACGTCAAGAGCTTGATTAACACTATGGGAAATACTCCATATCGTTCCGATATAGAGGCTGCTCTCGTAGTGAGAAAAGGTGTGCGGTGTATAGAATTAGCGTTACAGCGGAATCTGGGGCGTATCCTGCAGAAGGTAATTAGTTTCTACGAAGAACATGAGCAAAATTTGCTGGTCAGCTATCTGAGCTACTGGGATGTGTTCAACGTCAAAACTATCCTGCGCGGGATAGCGGAGCATACCCAACCAGAGGAGATTATTCGCACCTTGGTGCCCGTTGGTGAGTTAAACATTAACTTACTTAAGGAGCTTGCTCAATGTACTAATGTGAAGGCTGCGATCGATTTGTTGGCAACGTGGGATATCGCGTACTCTAAGCCATTGACAGTAGCTTTTCCTGTGTATACTAAAGAAAAGCGTCTGACAGTGTTAGAAGCCGCAGTGGATAGATTTTACTACGCTCATGCTTTGGAGATGTGTTCAGGACGCGGTCAGAATGCCCGGTTGGTGCGCGAAGTTATAGGTCGAGAGATAGATAAAACCAATGTTGTCAATTTGCTGCGTTTGGGGACGGTCTCCAAGTCTGAACGCTCAAAATGGTATGAGCTGTATGGGGAAAATCCGTGTGCGCGATTTCTCATACCCGGAGGGACAGAATTTCCCATTGAGCCATTTAAAAAGCTGCCAACGTGTCCTGGTTTCAATGATGTAGAGAAGTATCTGCGTCGGTTATCCTGCTATGAGATGCTTAAGGATACTTTGGAACAATATCGTCGCGGAGGAGGTTTGTTTTTCTTCGAACGGTGTATGGAAAGGGAATTGACGCGTGAGACCATAAGTCTGTTTTGGGGCGATCCGTTGAGCATTGCTATTCCTCTTGCCTACATTCGGTCTAAAACCAACGAGGTGATTAATATTCGTATTATCACCCGCGGTATTGAATTGGGGATGTCATCTGAGGATATAACGAAGGAGCTTGTCATTGTCTAAGTTACTGGTTATTACTAATTCTGACCTAGCTAATGGCTTTCGGTTAGCCGGGGTCGAAACTGTAATTGCAGAAGATGCTGACCAAGCAGAAGAGATGTTGCTTGGTTACTTAGATGATGATGAGGTAGGTATCATTGCTATCAATGATACCTATGTTTCTGAATTGAAAGAGCGCGTGCGCCATCGTATTGAACAGATTTATAAACCAGTAGTCATTACGATACCAACTAAAACCGCGACGCGTCCGGAGGAACAACGTAGCTATCAACTCTCGGAGATGATTCGCCGCTCCGTTGGTATCCGTATTACATTTGGTGAATAATAGTTTAACTGATTAGAATTAACCTAATGGTAAAGCAGAAAAAGAATTCGACGATAAGTGGAAGAGTAATAAAGATTTCGGGACCTTTGGTTATCGCTGATGGTATGAGCACGGCGCGCATGTATGACATTGTCATGGTAGGGGAACTGAAGTTGATCGGGGAGATTATTCGTTTGGTTGAAGACCGCGCCATGATACAGGTTTACGAAGAGACCTATGGATTGAGTTTCGGAGAACCAGTTGTAAGCACGGGCGCGCCGCTGGAAGCGGAATTGGGGCCGGGATTGCTCAGCAGCATCTTTGATGGTATTCAGCGTCCTCTACCGGTCTTAGCGGAGCGGGTAGGTGATTTCATCGATCGTGGTCAATTGGTTCGTGCCTTAGATCGCAATAAAAAATGGTCTTTCACGCCGCATGTGAAAGAAGGAGAGCAAGTAAAAGGAGGCGATGTTCTAGGGCATGTGCCAGAAACTGTGCAAATAGAGCACTCTATTCTCGTGCCTCATTATCTCAATGGTACAGTTGTGCATATTGCAGAGGGAGAGCATACAATCAAAGATACTATCGCGATGATAAAGGATGCGGGAACTGGTGAAGAGATTCCTGTAACTATGATACGAAGCTGGCCGGTGCGTCAAAATCGCCCCTATACGGAAAAGTTATCTCCTATCACTCCTCTTGTTACAGGACAACGAGTGATTGACACGTTTTTCCCTCTTGCAAAGGGGGGGACCGCAGTAATCCCTGGCGGCTTTGGTACTGGTAAGACGATCACTCAGCAGTCTTTGGCTAAATGGGCGGCTGTGGATATTGTGGTTTACATTGGGTGTGGAGAGCGCGGCAATGAGATGACGGAGATCCTTACGGAGTTTCCAAAGTTGATCGACCCGCGCACGGGTGCTCCGTTGATGGGACGTACAATTATTATTGCTAATACATCCAACATGCCAGTCTCTGCCCGTGAAGCATCGATCTACACCGGCATTACCATCGCGGAGTATTATCGCGATATGGGATATGATGTGGCGTTGATGGCAGATTCCACCTCTCGCTGGGCTGAAGCTCTACGCGAGGTGTCTGGGCGTATGGAAGAGATGCCCGCGGAAGAGGGGTACCCCGCTTACTTGACAACTCGCTTGGCTAATTTCTATGAGCGCGCCGGACGCGTCGTTTGCTTAGGTCGAGATAAACGTGAAAGCTCTGTCTCAGTGGTCGGCGCGGTGTCACCGCCCGGCGGGGACTTCAGTGAGCCGGTTACGCAGAATTCGCTTCGAGTGACTGGCGCGTTCTGGGCTTTGGATACCGCGCTTTCTCGCCGGCGGCACTTTCCAGCGATTAACTGGATTAACAGCTATTCTTTGTTTAATGTAGAAGAATGGTTTAACAAAAGTGTGGAGCATGATTGGAGCGAACAGTGTTCCCAAGCCATGCATTTACTGCAGCGTGAAGAGGAACTCCAGGAAATTGTGCAACTTGTGGGCGCGGACGCGCTCTCTAGTGAGGATAAGGCAATATTGCAAATTGGACGCATTCTTCGCGAAGATTACTTGCAGCAGAATTCATTCCACGAAATCGATGCTTTCTGTCCTTTGGAGAAGCAGTATTGGATGTTGAAGGCTGTCCTCACTCTACAAGAGGCTATAACTGAGGCATTGGCCGATGGCGCGGGTTTAGATAACTTGATGCAACGTCCAATTATAGAAGAGATCGCGCGTATGAAAGAGATTCCCTACGACGAGGTGGAAGAGAAGGTTCAATATATCCTTGAGCGTATTCCGGATCAGATAAAATAGACGCAATTAGGAGCAGTTATGCGGAAACTCTTGACAGTAGATTATCAAACTCTATCGCATGTTAAAGGTCCCTTGCTCTTTGTGGAGAACGTTAAAGGCGCGGGACTTGGCGAGTTAGTAGATATCATTCGTCCTGATGGTGAGATTTTGTTGGGGCAGGTTTTAGAAGTGGATCAAAGCCGCGCCATAGTCCAGGTTTTCGCGCCAACACAAGGTTTAAATATTGATCAAACTCGCGTTCGTTTCACTGGCGAAGTGACGAGACTGGGCGTCAGTTTGGAAATGCTGGGGCGCACTTTTGGTGGTAGTGGACAAACTATTGATGGCGGTCCTCCAATCACTCCTGAGGAATACCGTGATATTAATGGTAGTCCGATCAATCCTGCTTCGCGTGACCATCCTTCAGAGTTTATTCAAACTGGTATCTCCGCGATTGACGGCTTAAACACTTTGGTGCGCGGGCAAAAGCTGCCTATTTTCTCCGGTTTCGGTTTGCCCGCTAATGAGTTGGCGGCTCAAATTGCCTCTCAAGCCCGCGTGCTCGGATCAAAGGAGAAGTTTGCTGTCGTCTTTGCAGCAGTTGGCATCACCTATCGCGAGGCAACGTTCTTTATCGATAATTTTGAACAAAGCGAGACGCGAGATCGCACTCTGCTGTTTCTCAACCTAGCGAATGATCCTACGGTTGAGCGGTTGCTTGTGCCGCGCTATGCTTTGACTGCTGCTGAGTATCTCGCCTTCGCTCACGGTATGCAAGTGTTGGTTATCATGACTGACATTCTTAACTACACTGAAGCATTGCGGGAGGTTTCTTCGGCGCGTGAAGAGGTTCCTGGAAGACGCGGTTACCCTGGATATATGTATACCGACCTCTCTACCATTTACGAGCGCGCGGGGCGCATCAAGGGAAAAGCTGGCTCGGTTACACAATTGATTATTCTCACCATGCCTGACGATGACATCACCCACCCCGTCCCAGATTTGACAGGATACATCACTGAAGGACAAATCGTGCTTTCGCGAGATTTACATCGTAGGGGAATATACCCTCCGGTTGATGTGTTACCAAGTCTCTCGCGATTGATGAATGCGGGAATCGGCTCAGGAAAGACGCGAGAAGATCACCGCAACGTGGCTGACCAGTTGTACGCTATCTATGCACAGGGTAGAGATCTGCGGCGTCTAGTGGCGATCATCGGTGAAGCCGCGCTCAGCGTAGAAGATCGGCGTTATATCAAGTTCGCCGACGAATTAGAGCAAAAATTCATTTCGCAAGGTGAGACCAATCGCTCCATTGAAGATACACTAGAACTTGCTTGGGAATTGTTCAAGCCGATACCAACGGTAGATTTGAAGCGGATCAGCCAAGAGTTTATTGAGAGGTTTGGAAAGAGAAAAGTATGGAGTAATGCTCAGGAATTGAGCGAAGTTGTTGATTGAGGGACTCCGCGCCAGCCGCAAAGGAACGTTTAGCTATCAACGCTGTAAATCTGTGAGGTTCTAAAGAGTCGGCAAAGTTACTTTATGGAACAAATAAATCCCACTCGCATGCAACTGCTCGCGCTGGATTCGCAAATCTCCATAGCGCGGCAGGGAATAGATCTATTACAGCAAAAACGCAACGTCTTGTTAAAAGAATTGATGAAGATTGCTGATGTGACGATACGCGGCGTTGACGAATTCGAGCGTGTCGCGGCTGAGGGACGCTATGCTCTGGCTATGGCAGAAGCGATTGATGGGCGATCTTATATTGAATCTGCTTCTTTTGCCGCTTCAGATGAGGTGGATGTGGATGTCAGCGGGACGCGTATCATGGGGGTTCCGGTTCCTGTAGTGAAAAAAAAGAATGTATCGCGGTCGTTATTGAATCGCGGTTATGGCATAACCAGCACAAATAGCCGTATAGATCAGATAGCAGAGTTATTTGAGGATCAGATTAATTTAATCATCGAATTGGCAGCAGTGGAGGTACGGCTACGTCGATTGGCAGAGGAGATCAAAAAAAATAATCGCCGCGTTAATGCCTTAGAAAATGTATTGCTGCCGCGCTTGTTTAGACAGAAAAGGTACGTTGAGCTGGTTCTGGAGGAGCGCGAGCGCGAAGACATGTTCAGATTGAAACGGGTAAAGCAAAGGTTAGCCCAAAGAATTGGCTGATGTAGATGGGGCGCACAGGTTGCGCCCTTTTTTGTTTTAACGTAACAAAAGTGCGTATTTTACACTCAATGTATTTTGCAGTATAATCCCTAAAAGTGAAATTGTTAACACGTTGATAGGACTTAGGTACACTGATTATTAAACGCGAGATGCCTAGAACGTGACACATAACCTGCTTACGCGATTAAAAGTGGTAAGTAAGTTTCGAGATGAGGAGAACGAACAATGGCAAATGTAGCACCTCATGAGATTGATAGGCGTGTAGACTCTTTGAAGAAGACGCGAATTTTTTATAGATTGCCCGAGAAAGACCTGAAAACTATAGCCGGACTCTTGGAAGAAAAAAAGTATCCGGTGGACGAGATTATTTTCAGACAAGGTGCCGATTCTGGTGCTTTATACATCATTAAGTCGGGACAGGTAGAGGTTTCTACGGAGGATGACGTACAAGCGCGGTTGTCGCGCAGAGATATCTTTGGCGAGATAGGTCTTATCTTCGATGAACCGCGCACGGCTACTGTAGTAACCACTCGTGATACTGACTTATACATACTCAGTCGGGAAGACCTAGAATATGTACAGCAAGAGTTTCCGCGCATTGCTTCGGCTCTAAAGCTAGAGGCGAAAGTCCGTCAACAGTTGCAGAAGCGTGACTTCCCCGGTAAACACCCCGACGAATATATCGCGGCGTTCGAACACCGCCATCCCTATGTTTTGATGATTCGCCTACTGCCACCTATCATATTTCTTTTACTCGCGATTCTAGTAGATGTCTTTGGATTGGTCTCTTGGGGATCCGTGCTTTATGTCATTCCCAATATTGTGGTTCAATTATTCGGGATCTTGTTAATATTGATTGGAATTGGGTGGGTATTATGGGCATATCTGGACTGGGCAAATGATTGGTACATTGTCACTAATAAACGCGTCATTCACATCGAAGAAATCAAATTCTTCTTTTATGAACGGCGCGAGATAGATTTAGATAAAATTCATACCACTCAGATTATTACGCCCCCAATTATCGGGCAGTTATTGGATATCAAAACCCTGATAATCCAAACTGCCAGCGCGGGCGGCTCTGTCGTTTTTGATAAGGTGCTCAACGCGGACCGCGTTCGTGAGCAGATCGACTATCAGGGTGATCTACTCGAAGAGTATTCGCAAGAACTCGCCTATAAAGAGGAAATGCACCAGATACGAGAGTTGCTCTATCCTAAGCTCGGATTGGAAATCCCACCGCGTTCTTCTATTGGTCCTTACATACCAGAGCAGGTACTTCGTTCCAAACAGAGATTGGGATGTCTTTTCAAAATAATGGGGCGTTTCTATAGACCCTCACACAAGACCAAAGAGGGGGATGTAGTCTGGCATAAGCACTGGTATGCTCTAGTACTAAAGACTTGGCATCTGTTGATAATGATGCCCATTTCTTTAATCTTGCTAGCAGTGATGGGCTATTTCACTTACGCGGGGGGGCTGAACAAACCTTTGTTACAGAATTGGGGATTGACGACTACCGCGCCGCTGACGTTAACCGTCTTTTTCTCTGTTGTGACTATAGTTTTATTTTTGGGATTTTTGTGGCGGTACATCGATTGGCAAGATGACGCTTATATAGTATCCAGAGATTCTGTTACCTACATCGAGGATACGCCATTTGGCTTTTACGGCGTAGAACGCGTCGATGTAGAGTTCGATAATATCCAAGATATTTCTTGTAAGAGAAGCGGCATTCTCGCGCAGATTCTTGATTACGGAGACGTAGTTATTGGTACAGCTAGTAAAGAGGGCATGGTCACTTTCAAGTATGTCGCGCGACCTGTACAAGTACAAATGGAAATCTGGCGACGCATGAAATTACACGAAGAGAGTATACGCCGCCGTCAAAAGTTGGAACAGCGTAGAGAGATTATCAAAGTAATCAAGGAGTATGACGTAGCGCGGTTCGAGCCGTTGCAGGAGAAGCTAAAACAGTGGCGCGAAGAGGGATATGACGAGGAAGAAATTCGCCATAAAATGGATGAATGGTATACTATGCTCAGATTCGAACCGCTGATGGAGCAAGTTAAAGTATGGCGCGATAAGGGCTACACGAAAGAAGAGATTCGGCGAAAAGTTGACGCGTGGATAATAGCTAATTTGGTTAATATCCCATGACGGAGAGCAATAATAAACTCATCTGGATAGCCGCGATTAGCTTGGTCATACTCAGCTTAGGTATCATTGCCGCGCGCGACCAATCCGCCTCTCAAGTAGAAACAGATCATGCTCCTGACTTCTCCCTGACTACTTTCGACGGAGAGCAAATCAGCTTGAGCGATTGGCGCGGCAATGTAGTGGTGGTTAATTTTTGGGCATCATGGTGTGCGCCCTGCCGCGACGAGGCGGACATGCTAGAACGCGTATGGCGCGAATACCAGAGCCACGGCGTGCAGTTTGTGGGTGTAAACTATGCCGACAATCGCGCAAACGCCTCGGCGCACATCGCGGAATTCGACATCACCTATCCTAACGGCACCGACGAGGGAAAACGCATCTCGCAAGCGTACGGGGTCCGCGGTGTACCGGAGACCTTTATCATAGACGCAAATGGAAACCTGCAAGATTCGTTTATCGGACCACCGCCAGAGGCGCAGTTACGCGCCGCGATAGAGTCGGCGCGGCGGTAAGTGTTGATTGATTGTAATACATAGGACTTACGCAAAATCGCACTACAATTTACCGCAGAGAACATCCCCGTGCG
>CAZSIG010000016.1:0-18706 GCA_964606195.1 uncultured Anaerolineales bacterium | reverse complement strand
GCCGAAGGTGGTTTCAAGCGCGTCGTGTGGATGTCGAAATTCTTGAAAGATAGCATGGCAGAGGAACTCAAAGAGGTTTGCGAGCGCGAGGGCGATCCCGATTTGCTGAATAAGATCGGCGATGGAGATCAAGTCAACACCGTAGAGGATTTGCTGGTATTTTTGGAGGAAAAGGGACATCCCGCGCTGGAGATGGATCCGCTGTTTTAATGAGTAAAACGTAATGCGTAATACGCGGCGTTCGCCGCGTATTACGCATCGAATTTAATTAGAAATAAGCTAACCACAAAGAACACCAAGAACACTAAGGGATTTAATGAACGGGTATGAACGCGTATGACAAGCAATGAAAATCAACTTGGTGGTTCTTCGTGCCCTTTGTGGTTGTAAAAATTGTTTCTAATAATAGCTATTACTTATCAAGGGAGATAGAGCTAATGGGAAAAACGACGGTAAGAGAAGTAATGCACCGCGGAGTAATCACGGCGCGAGAGGATTATCTAGCAAAGGATATCGCGCGGGTGATGAACGATACGGAAGTCCACGCGCTCATCGTGGTGGACATGCAAGATCAGATTAAGGGTGTCATTTCGCATATGGATATTCTACGAATCTATGGCAAGGATCATCTGAAATACCGCGCGCGGGATTTAATGACGCCGAAAGTACTGCGAGTTGAACCTACAGCTCCCCTTGAAGAAGCTGTGAAGTTGATGCTGGAGAATAAAGTTCATCGCTTATTAGTGGTGGAGAGTACCGATAGAGGGGAACGCCCTGTGGGTATCATCTCTACTACCGACATTATTCGAGATTTAGTAGACCAACCATGGTTTAGTGGTTAGGATACGAATCGTAAATGGCGCGTCGTGTAGTTGTCGATGCGCCCATTTTCCGATTTACTGAGAAAGGAGAGTTAATATTTATGCCTGCAGTGGAGATTCCAAAAGAGAAATGGAGTGGTAAGATACGCGAGGTCACATTGGGGGCTACCGCCGCTGATGGGGGAACGCGCAAGAATACAGTTACCGTAGGAGGGGAGACCACTTTACCTTTCCTACATTTCGAGGGAGAGATTCCTAATCGCCCCGTCGTCGCGGTAGAGATTCAAGATTCCTATCCCGACGACTGGTCGGATTTGCTGAAAGACGCATGGGGGGACGTGATGAAAGACCCCGCGACTTGGGCAAGTAAGGCGGAGGAGAGCGGAGCAGATTTGATTCTATTGAAGTTGCGCGGCGAAAACGCCGATGGCACTCCTACTACCAAAGAACAAGCTGCCGCGACGGTTAAAGCCGTTTTGGGCGCGACCGGGCTGCCGTTGATCGTCAAAGGTACGGGACAGGCGGAGCGAGATAACGAACTGCTCGCGGGCGCGGCGGAAGCCGGCGCGGGGGAGAATTTGGCGTTGGGGTTGTGTGAGGAGAATAGCTATCGGACTATCGTCGCGGTCGCGCTGGCGCACGATCACCTCGTCATCTCTTGCAGCCCGATTGACGTCAATTTGGCGAAACAGCTTAACATCTTGATTAGCGATATGCGTATGCCCCTAGAGCGTGTGCTGATGGATCCGACCACCGGCGCGTTGGGCTACGGGCTGGAATATACCTACTCGGTTATGGAACGCCTACGGATCGCCGCGTTGGCGGGGGACAGTATGACGCAACAACCGATGATCTGCTTCACCGGTGAGGAGAGCTGGCGGCAGAAAGAGTCAAAAGTCGGTGACGACGTCCCCGCGGAATGGGGTGATTGGGCGAAGCGCGGTGTCTACTGGGAGATCAGCACCGTTACCAGCCTCTTGCAGTCTGGCGCGGACATCGTCACTGTGCGCCATCCCGACACCTTGCCGGTGGTACACAGCGTTATCGAGAAGTTAATGAGCAAATAGGCAAATAAGCAAATAGGCAAATTAACAAATCAGCAGACGGAGAATTCTCCTTGCTATTTGCAAATTTGCAATTTGCTAACTTGCACATGGAGGAAATGAAATGGCATTAAGTGGTTTGCAGATTTATAAATTGTTACCCAAGACGAACTGTAAGGATTGCGGCTTTGCGACCTGCCTCGCGTTCGCGATGAAGCTCGCGGCGAAACAGGCGGAACTCTCAGCTTGCCCGCACGTCTCAGAGGAGGCGAAGGCACAATTAGATGCCGCCGCCGCGCCGCCGGTTCGCCTGATTACGCTGGGTACGGGAGAGCGAAAACTCGAAGTAGGTAACGAGACAGTACTGTTCCGTCACGAGAAGAAATTCTTCCACGAATCAGGGCTGTTCGTGCGCGTCAAAGATAATCAAGAGGACGGACTCGAATTAGTGGAACGCGTCAGTAATTATGCGGTAGAGCGCGTGGGAATAGAATTACGCTTCAATGGGATTGCGGTGGAGAATGCTTCGGGTGACGCGGGAACGTTCGCTGATTGCGTGGCGGCAATACGCGCCAAGACCGATTTACCGCTGATTTTGATGAGCGAGGACGCGCAGGCGATGGCGGCGGCATTGGAGAAAGATGGCGGAAACGCGCCGCTAATCTACGCCGCGACTCCCGATAACTGGAAAGAGATGGCGGAATTGGCGAAGAAGCACAAGGCTTCTCTGGTTGTGCGTGATGGCACCGACTTGACCGCGCTATCCGATTTGGCGGAGCAGGTCAAGGGCGCGGGAATGGAGAACATCGTTCTCGATCCCAGCACGCGCGGTTTCGCCGACACATTGGCGCAGTTGACCATATTGCGCCGCCTAGCATTGAAGAAGAACTTCCGTCCGCTGGGTTATCCGCTTATCACCTTCGCCGGAGAAGGCGCGGAGTCAATCGAGGAAGAGGTAGCGTTGGCATCGGAACAGATCGCGAAGTACGGCGGTTTCGTCGTTCTGGATCACTTCGACGAGGCAATGGCATACGTGCTGCTCACGTTGCGGCTCAACATCTACACCGACCCGCAGAAACCGATTCAGGTCAGCCCCGGCATGTACGAATACAACAACCCGACTCCCGATTCCCCGCTGATGGTCACGACTAACTTCTCCTTGACCTTCTTCAGCGTCGAGGGTGAGTTGGATAGCTATGGAAAACCGGCATGGCTGCTCATCACCGATTCGGAGGGGATGAGCGTGCTGACCGCGTGGGCGGCGGGCAAGTTCGACGCGGAGAAAATCGCCAAGTCCGTCAAGGACTTCGCGGTTGAGACTAAAATCAGCCACCAATCTATCATCATTCCGGGCTACGTCTCGACCATCTCCGGAGAGTTGGAGGAAGAACTAGCTGGTTGGGAGATCAAAGTCGGACCGCGCGAGGCGGTGGACATCTCCGGCTATCTGAAAATGCTTATGAGTGAATAGTCACTGTGGATACCGGTTATCACTCCTAGACTAGATTCATAAGGGCGTAGCGGCAGGCGCGGTCTGGATACCTTGCACTACGCCCTTTACCTTTGTGAAAGGAAGTAGTGGTAAAGAGGTAAGTGATAGAGAAAAGTAATGCGATAATTTAACCACAAAGTACACCAAGAGCACGAAGGGTCTCACATCCAATAGTCTCTATACGCGGTCAAAAGTGCTCATGTGAAGCAAGAATTATCTTAGTGTCCTTCGTGCTCTTGGTGGTTAAATTGTAATTATTTTAACTATCACTTACAATTTAACCACTACTTGAAAGGAGCTTATATGCCCCAAGTTACACTGCTCCCCAGCGGCGCGACGGTGGAGGTCGCTGAGGGCACGGTCATCAGCGACGCGATTACTGAAGCCGGATTGGACTTCAATCTCCCTTGCGCGGGACAGGGACGCTGCGGCAGATGCAAGGTCAAAATCGAACAGGGTGAAGTACACCGCCGCGCCATCACGCGGTTGTCTTCGGCAGAGCTTGCTGAGGGCTACGTTCTGGCATGTCAAACTCTGATAACCGAAGACATCACCGTGCTCATTCCACCACAAGACCAAATGATTGTGCGCGAGCTGCCGGGGGAACAACGCGTCGAACCTAAGATAGAACTGCCGCTGCCCTGCGATTGGACGCGCGACCCCGCGGTGAAAAAGTTCTTCGTGACGATTCAACCTCCGTCGCTCGACGATAACACCAACGATTTTGAGCGTCTGTGCCGCGAACTGTCCCTCAAGCATGGTATTCCAGAACCTAAAACGGGACTGCCTGTGCTGCGCAAGCTATCCGGCACCCTGCGCGCGGCAGATTGGGTCGTAACCGCCGTCCTGCAATCGCACGACTGGCTGCGGGATTATGAAACGCCGCAGCTTTTAGACGTGGTGGCGGACAACCAAACGGATACGCTCTGGGGTCTCGCGGTCGATATTGGGACTACCAGTAACGTAGTTTATCTGGTGGATATGCAGAATGGGCGAGTCGCGGACATTGAATCTGATTATAATGGGCAAATCAAATATGGAGAGGACGTTATTTCGCGCATTATATTCGCGAAAAAGGGAGATGGGTTAGCCAAGCTGCAAAGCGCGGTCATAAACACCTTGAACCGACTGATTGCCACGTTAGCCGCGCGCAACAACATCGACTCGCGCCAGATTTACACGATGACGGTGGCGGGCAACACCACGATGATACACCTGTTTCTAGCTCTACCGCCGGAGTACATTCGCCGCGAACCATATATCCCCACTCTCAACCATCCTCCGCCGTTCAGGGCTGGCGAACTAAATCTGAATATCAACCCCGAGGCGACGGTGGATTGTTTACCCAGCGTAGGGGCATACGTCGGCGCGGACATCACCGCCGGTGTACTCAGTTCCAAAATGTTCGCGGCGGAGAAATTGACGCTCTTTGTGGATATTGGCACTAATGGCGAGATGGTTCTCGGCAACGCGGATTGGCTGATCGCCTGTGCCTGTTCAGCCGGTCCCGCCTTCGAAGGCTCCGGCGTGCAATCGGGAATGCGCGCCACCGCGGGCGCGATAGAGGATGTGTGGATTAACAACAACACCTACGAGCCGACCTACCGCGTCATCGGGAACGTTCCCCCGCGCGGGCTATGTGGGTCCGGCATCATCTCGCTTCTGGCGGAGATGTTCATCACCGGCGTCATAGACCGCGCCGGAAAAATCAATCTCTCGTTGAATACCCCGCGCGTGCGCGAGCGCGATAGTCGCGCGGAATACGTCATCGCATGGGCGGGCGAGACGGAGAGCGGCGCGCATGACATCGTCATCACCGGCACAGACATGGAGAACCTGCTGAGAGCCAAAGCCGCAATATACGCGGGATTCTCTACCTTGACCAAGAGCGTCGGCATCACGATGGACGACGTGGAGGAGATCCTGATTGGCGGCGCGTTCGGTAAATACATCAATATCGAAAAGGCGATTCAAATTGGAATGTTGCCCGACCGTCCGCTGGAGCAGTTCAAATTTTTGGGCAACACCTCTGCCGCGGGCGCGTACGCGTCGCTGCTCTGTCCCGCGTTCCGTAAGGAGGTTATGAACATCGGCAAGAAGATGACCTATTTGGAACTCAGCGCGGATAACACCTTCACCGACGAATTCATGTCCGCGATGTTCTTCCCGCACACCGACACCGCCGCGTTCCCATCGGTGATGAAACTGCTACAAAACAACAAAACCGATTAGCAATAGGAGAATCGCTCACAGGCTCTCGCGTACATCGCGCGAGAGCCTGTTGATTCTAGCTGAAATTATTACAACCATTGTTCATCAGCGGTCTGTTATAGAAAATCTTCGTTTGCACTTTAATCGATTTTGTAGTATAACCAAGTCCTATGGACTGGTACCGCGAATTATTCTTAGAAGATTACCTGAAAATCGCGCAGGAAGAGGATACGGAGGGTGAAACGCGGGGTGTTATTGAGCTACTGGATTTGTATCCGAAGGCTCACATTCTGGATTTATGCTGCGGTTATGGACGGCACGCGCAAGCTCTGGCACAACACGATTACCGCGTAACCGGATTAGATTTATCGTCAGCATTATTAGCCCGCGCTCGTGCCCAAACTTCCGATGTGGCTTGGGTCAACGCGGATATGCGCGCTATCCCTTTCACCGAGACATTCGACGCGGTGATTAACCTCTTCACCGCGTTCGGTTATTTCGACGACGCGGCAAACTTCAGCGTTTTACGAGAAGTGGCACGGACGCTGAAACCGGGGGGAAAATTTCTGTTAGACGTAGTGAACCGTGACTTTTTGATACGCCACTTCGAACCGCGCGACTTCACCGAGATTGGTGAGGTCGTTTTGTTGCAGGAGCGCGATTTTAACCTGTTCACTAGTCAATTAGAGGGACGCTGGACAGTCGTTGAATCGAATGGGACAAAGAAAGTGTATGAACACCAGATTCGCGTCTACTCATTTACCGAACTACGAAATCTGCTTGAGGCGACGGGTTTACATGTAGTTGGCGCGTGGAGCGGGTTCGAGCGGCAGGCGTTAGACTGGGACGCGAACCGTTTAGTCATCTTGAGTCAGAAACCGAAGTGAGCTTCGACATAAAAAATATGGGTCAACTCAGATTCGTGGGGTAAAAAGTATGGGCGCGGGACTTAAAATACTCGCGTAGGGCGGCTTTCTTAGCCGCCGTTCTTTATCATCGGCGAAAACGGCAGGTAAGAAACCTGCCCTACCCCACGAATCCGCGTAGAGCCAAAAATATTAAGGAGGACATGGATTGTAATGGCTAAAATTAAAATATTGATTATGGGGGCAGCCGGGCGCGACTTCCACAATTTCAACCTCTTCTTTCGCGACAACGAAGATTATGAGGTGGTAGCATTTACCGCGACGCAGATACCGAATATCGAGGGACGCGCTTATCCCCCCGAATTGGCGGGCGACCTCTATCCAGAGGGAATTCCCATCTACCCAGAGGCAGAATTAGTTAAACTGATCGCGGAACATGATATTGACCAAGTGGTATTTGCCTACAGTGACGTTTCGCACGAATATGTGATGCACCAGGCATCGAAGGTCATCGCCGCGGGCGCGGATTTTCGCCTGATGGGCACTAAAAAGACGATGGTCAAGACTGATAAGCCGGTCATCTCCGTCTGCGCGGTGCGTACCGGCTGTGGTAAAAGCCAGACGACGCGGCACGTCTGCGATGTCATGCAAAAACTGGGCTACAAGGTCGTCGTGGTGCGCCATCCCATGCCCTACGGTAATCTGGTGGAACAGGCGGTGCAGCGTTTCGCGACCTACGACGATTTGGACAAATACCACTGCACCATCGAGGAGCTTGAGGAGTACGAACCGCATCTCGACCGCGGCGTTGTTGTCTACGCGGGTGTGGATTACGAGGAGATTTTGCGTCAGGCAGCGGCTGAGGCTGATGTAGTCGTCTGGGACGGCGGGAATAACGACCTCCCGTTCTTTGCCCCCGATTTGCACATCGTCGTCACCGATCCCCTGCGCTGCGGGCACGAAGTGACCTATCATCCCGGTGAGGCTAACTTGCGCGCCGCGAATGTCGTGATCATCAACAAAGTAGAATCCGCGCACCCCGAATGTACCGCCACCATTCGCGATAACACACGGCGCGTGAACCCCGACGCGATTATCGTCGAAGCGGCATCTCCGATCTTCGTAGAAGATCATACCGCGATCACGGGCAAAAAGGTACTGGTGATTGAGGATGGCCCCACATTGACGCATGGGGAGATGAGCTATGGCGCGGGAATCGTCGCGGCGCAGCGGTTCGGCGCGGCGGAACTGATCGATCCGCGCCCCTACGCGGTCGGTACTATCGCGGACACGTTCAAGAAATATCCTAATACCGGCACGCTGCTCCCCGCGATGGGCTATGGGGAACAGCAAGTTAAAGACCTCGAGGAGACCATCAATAACACCCCCTGCGACATGGTTATAATTGCCACGCCGATTGACCTGCGTTACGTGGTAAATATCAAACAACCCTCTCAGCGCGTGCGCTACGAGCTGCAAGTCATCGGAAAACCAACTGTAGAAGAGATTCTAGAGGACTGCTTCTCTAAAAAAGCATAACTGTACCCTTTAAATCAAAACTACAACAGATCCGCCTTGCCGCTGTTCAGCCACTCCGCGTCGGATTGTATGTCTGTCTTGTAGATAATTATGGCTCTACGCGGATTTGTGGGGTAGGGCAGGTTTCCATACCTGCCGTTGGGGGTGATAATGATCTAGAACGGCGGCTAAGAAAGCCGCCCTACGTCGGCATTACGCACGGCGTGGTAGCTTATCATAATCTACCCCACGAATCTGAGTTGACCCATAATTATATCCGCGTCGAATTGCGCGCCGGCGAAATATACTACTTTGTCCGCGTTGTTTCTGATGTCGGTATAGTACCAAATCTGGTTCTCGCCTGCATCCCACTCGTTTGTGGTTTCATAGATGATCAAATCGGCTTCGGAGCGAATGTCTGTAACCCATACTTTCAAATCCGCGGCAGACGCGATGTCTGTTTTATAAAATTTAGGCATTTGTTCCCTCCTATTTTACCACCGCTTAAGTTTCAATAGTAAGTAGGTAAATTGTAAAATGACTTGTATTGCTAATCCGCGTCACTTTATGGTATAATTGTGTATACTCTACACTATTTCTCCAGTCACTACTTGTATACTCCTCATTAACCCCAAAATATTTCCGTCTCTCGCGCAAATGTGCACAGAAAGGAGGCTATGATGCTTAAATTACCAATATAACTCCGCTACGTGACCATTTTTATGTATGGTAAGGTTTGAACAGTGAGTGAAATAATAAAGCGCGCCTTGTCATTCCTGTTTCGTCGCGCCGCATATGCGTCAGCCTACTTGTCATTGTAGCGGATCAGTGAGTGAAAACTAAGTATCTTGATGAAGGGGGCAATATTTACATTGAGGAGGTAAAAAATGATTAAGCACAAAAGAATTTTTGTTAGTGGCAGCGCGGGGTTGGTGATGATCATGCTAACACTGTTGGTGCTGCCGGGAATGTCCGCGACGGCGAATCCTAACGTACCAGAAGCCGCGTACAACACTATCATCGTTGTGGACACGACTAGCGATCCCGATTCTGATTCCCTGACCAAGACCTGCGATTACACTTCGGGGATATACTACTCTGACACACCTTGTAGCTTTCGCCGCGCCCTAGTGGAAGCCAGCCATCGTCCGCCGGCGGATAGACCAATTTTGATTAGATTCGACCTCACCACAGAAGACTCCAATTACGACGCGGCTACGGAGACCTGGACTATCGTTATGGAGGCTGATTATTCCAGCAGCGCGGGCGGCGAGGCGATTGTTCCTAATAATATCACTGAGCCTGATGGATACATCACCATCAATGGAAATTTGCAGCCCGGGGGCCGCGCCGATGGTCCCAAGATTCTCATCGACAACGATAATGTCCTTGATGTGTTGAGCGAACATAATACCATTCGCAATCTGGCGTTCATCGGCGGCGGCGGCGTCTTCCTGAATGAAAGCTCCAATGTCGGGGGATACAATACGGTTGAAAGTGTCTGGACGGGACTCCGCGCCGATGGGCAGGAGATTGATTATACGGGTGATCCTATCTCACTGGCTGGCGCGGGGATAAGCATACAGTCTGATGGCAATACCGTTAGCGATTCTGTCGTCACCGGCTCCAGCGCGGGTATCACCGTTCAGGGTGACGATAATGTCATCCAACAAAACTACATCGGCACGCGGAGCGATGGCACCGTCCCCGCGGATCGGCTCGATTGTGACAATCCCTCCAACGTCTACAATCCAGATGTATGGTACGGCGGTTGGGGGATTCAGTTATACAGCGGCAGTAACCATCAAATTATCTCCAACACCATCGCGGGGATCCATACTCCGCACTCCGCGACTGAAACCTATCCTCCCGCCATCTCCACCGCGGGAAGTGATGTCCTAGTAGCTTACAACGCCATCGGCATTGATAGCGCGGGCAGCGAAGTCGGTGTTTGTGGACAGGCGATCCATGTGACCGGACATGATGTAAAGGTGCGATACAATACCATCGTCAACGCCCGCTCTAGTTACACTGAGGCTGATTCGGACGATCCCACAGAGGGCGCGGTCTTCGTCAACGATAGCTCCCCTCAATCGCGCAAGTACACAATTAGAGACAATATCGTACGCGATAGCACCGAAAAAGTAATCTATTATGGACCATCTACTCCAGAGGAATTGCGATTGTTTGAGCCGCCGCGAATCGTGAGCGTCGATGGCACACAGGTCGTCGGCGAAACCGAAGAGGGTTACGATTGTCCCAACTGTCTGGTCGAGCTATATCTTGATGACCTAGATGACGGGCAGGACGCGCTGGAATTGCTAACCACCGCCACCATTGATGATGTAGCGGGCATCGCGCGGTTCACCGCGACCATGACCAGCCAATTGCCCGACAATCGCGGCATACGCGTCGCAGCGACGACGCAAGATGATTATGTGATCGGCGATTTTCTGGCAGGCACCACGACGAAGTTATCCCCCGCGTACGGTCCCGACGCGGGTTTCAGCCGCGACCTGGCGCCCGGCTGGAACTTCTTCTCCATCGACGTAACTCCGCCCAGCTCCGCCATCGCGAATGTGTTGAGCGGCATCGCGGGGCAGTACGACATCGTGCTCGGTTTTGAGAATGGACCATCCGGTGGCGGTTTGACCTACGACCCCGACAATCCCGGCGCCAGCGACCTGACCACCATTGACGTGATGCACGGCTATTGGATTAACATCACCGCCGCCGCGACGCAGACTTTGACGCTCGATTACGAACCGGCGCGTAACGACACCGCGATGACCCTCTACCCCGGCTGGAACATGGTCAGCTACCTCCCCGATGTGACGATGCCGGTCACCGAGGCGTTAGCCAGCATCGCAGGAGAGTACGAGATCGTTCAGGGCTTTGACGGCACCGCGCGCACCTACATGCCGGGTTCTCCCGAATACAGCGATTTGACCGAACTCAAACCCGGTTTCGCCTACTGGATAAAGATCAAAGACAACAGCGGCGCGGTCACACTGAAATACCCCGGCTATCTGGCGCAGGGAATGCCCTTCAAAGCCGAACCATCCAGCGCGACATCGCAGGGAGCAGCCGCCTCCGATTTTTTTACACCAACCACTGAGTGGGTCGATTTCTATGGCGTTGCGACGCTCAGTGGCGCTTTCTCCGTTCCCGACAACGCCATAATCGTAGCCTATGACGCGAATGACGTAGCGGCGGGCGCTTTCACGGTACATACCGCGCCCTACTATGGATTTCTGCACGTCTACGCCGATGACACGCGCACCACAACTGATGAAGGCGCGGAAGCGGGCGACGAGATTCGCTTCACCATCAATGGACGGCTGGCTGAGCCGAGCAAGACAACCACATGGGGTTCCCGCGGCGATGTCACCGAGGTTAATCTCGATGTCACCATGCCCTTCGTGGCTACCCCCGAGTGGGCTGATTTCTGGGGGACATTGACCATAGACGGTGCCGCCGCGCCGGTGGGGACGATCGTGGCCGCCTACGACGCGAATGGCATCTATTGTGGTGATTTTATCGTGGCTGAAGCCGGGCAGTATGGCTTTCTGCACGTCTATGGCGATGACACCTCCTCCACCGCCGACGAGGGCGCGGAGACGGGAGACAGTATCAGCTTCAAGGCATTTTTACCCCTCAGCGATGTCCCGATCACGCTCACGCCCAGCGGCAGCGCTACTTGGCAGGGGCGCGGTAGCCGAACAGAGATAAATCTATCCGGCGATTTCGCCGTGCCGGGCGCGCCAACGGCGGTGAATATATCCGGTCCCACAATGGGACAAGTCAACACGCTCTACACTTTCACCATCACCGTTGACCCGATAGATGTTACTACGCCGCTGACCTACACCATTGAACGAACCGACCGTGCTACACCATTAGTAGCCAGTCTCGACAGGAGTATAGTGTTGAGTGTAACATGGGCAACCCCCAACACTAAGGTCGTCACCGTCACCGCCGAAAATGATTTGGGTAGTGCTAGGAATACATACACTATTGAAATAAGCGAGGCTGGTTCGGGTTATAAGATCTATCTGCCTGCTGTGATGAAAGCGTATGGTGGATAGCCGGGCGCGGTAAGAGCGCATAGGTTGTCGAAACGAGCAAAGGGCGCGGTTTTGTAAAACCGCGCCCTTTATTTGTTGTAATGTAGGGGCGAACCTGTGTGTTCGCCCTTTTGGTCATAGCGAACCTGTGTGTTCGCCCTTTTGGTCATAGCGAACACATAGGTTCGCCCCTACACGCCGCGCGCATGAATTCGCGAAATAGGGGATGCGGTTTATCGGGACGACTCAGAAATTCGGGGTGGAACTGCGTACCGACCATCCAGGGGTGATCGGCGCGTTCGGCGATTTCCACTAACCATTGATTGGGCGACAGCCCGCTGAACACCAGCCCCGCGTCACGCAGCAGGTCGCGGTAGTCGTTATTTAGTTCAAAGCGATGGCGGTGACGTTCGTGGACAACCGTTTGCTCTCCATACGCGGCGGCGGCTTTAGTCCCCGGTTTTAGGTGACACGGATAAGCCCCCAGCCGCATCGTCCCACCAAGATTACTGATACCGCGCTGCTCTGGCATCAGCGCGATCACCGGAAACGGCGACTGCGGGTCGAATTCTGTGCTGTTGGGGGTATCATTGCCAACTTTGCTCCGCGCCGCTTCGATGACCATGACCTGCATTCCTAAGCACAAGCCCAGATAAGGCACCTGCTGCTCCTTCGCGTATCGCGCAGCTTTGATCTTCCCTTCGATGCCGCGTGCACCAAACCCTCCGGGTACTACGATGCCATCAAGGTCTTTTAACACTTCATTCACATCTTGCTTCTCTAATTGGTCAGCCTCAATCAGTTCCAGTTCCAATTCCAAGTGATGATACAGCGCGGCGTGCCCCAACGCCTCTCGCACACTGATATACGCATCGGGAAGCCGCACATATTTCCCCACCAGCCCTATGCGCACCTTCGACTTATCCTGTCGTATACGCGCCACCATATTCTCCCACGCGGTCAGGTCGCTGGCGCGGTCGGGCAATGCCAACTTCTCCGTAATCAATCTCCCCAATCCCGCGCGCGCCAATACCAAAGGCACTTCGTAAATGCTCGATACGGTCGGCAGTGGAATCACCGCGTGGCGATCTACGTCGCAGAAGAGCGATATTTTATTGCGTAGCGCGTCGGTCATCTCCATATCGGAGCGACAAAGGATCACGTCGGGGCTGATCCCCGCGGCGCGCAGCTCGCGCACACTGTGCTGCGTCGGCTTCGTCTTTAATTCGCCCGTCGCCCCCAACGCGGGTAGCAAAGTGACGTGAATGTACAGGACATTATCGCGCCCCACGTCGCTGCGCATCTGCCGAATCGCCTCTAAAAATGCCTGCCCCTCGATGTCACCGACGGTGCCTCCCACCTCCGCGATGACAATCTCCGCGCCGGTCTTCTGCGCGACCAAATGAATGCGGCGCTTGATTTCGTCCGTGACGTGGGGAATAATCTGAATCGTCTGTCCCAGATAGTCCCCGCGCCGCTCGCGGTTGATGACTTCCCAATACACTTGCCCGGTTGTCACGTTGTTGATACGGCTCAAATTCTCGTCGATGAAGCGCTCGTAAGTCCCCAAATCTAAATCGGTCTCCGCGCCGTCGTCCAGCACATAGACCTCCCCATGTTCGAACGGGTTCATCGTGCCCGGATCAACGTTCAAGTAGGGGTCTAGCTTTTGAATAGAAACGGAGAAGCCGCAGCTTTTCAATATTCTGCCCATCGCGGCTGACGCAATCCCCTTACCCAGCGACGAGACCACGCCGCCAGTTACGAAGATGTATTTCGTTACCATTTAGCTCTCCTCTCATAAAAGTATTGGGGGGATTGTACTTCAAGCCTCGCGATTTACAAAACGACACATTTGTAGTTAAATTCACTATCCCCCGTACGCGATAACACCGGCTATCATTTGCTCGTTCGATAATTATTGTGGTATAATCTCGCTTGTCTCATCGAGGCACTGGTTCAGTTCAATTGGATTTTGAGAAATCCCCCGCGATTTAATCACGAATGGCGCGAATTTACGAATAGCCCGAATAAAAAAGCAAGGAAATGCGCGTAATTTGACCATTTGGGTTATTCGTGATCTATCAGGACTCACGCAGACTATGTAGTGATTAACCGCCGAGAACGCCGCGGACGCGGAGAAGATAAAGCAGAGAATTTCTTAACGGTCATACGCGGTCATAAATCCTCATTGAAAAGCATATTGACGGGACACTTAAAGATCATTCGGAAAACTCCGCGTGCTCCGCGCTCTCGGCGGTAAATCTTTTTGAATCTGTGTAAGTACTGATCTATATCCAACTCCACTGAACCAGTCCCCTCGTCGAAAAAGAGGAACAATTTGGAAAAACAAGAATATCGCAAAATCATTGTCTCATGGTGCTTGTATGACTGGGCGAACTCCGCGTTCGCCACGACAATTATGGGGGCGATGTTTCCGCCCTTTTACCGCGCCGTCGCGATAGCTTCAGGTGTCCCACCATATCAGGCGACAGCTATGTGGGGATATACTGCTGCCATCGCGTTGTTAGTTATAGCCATAACCGCGCCCGTCTTGGGCGCGATAGCGGACTATACTGGCGGTAAGAAGAAATATGCTGCCGCGTTCGTTGCCTTGGGCGTTGTTTCCACCGCCCTTTTTGTGTTTATTGGCGCTGATAATTGGCTGATCGCCTCTATCTTCTATATCTGTGGCAATATGGGATTCGCCGGCTCGTTGACTTTCTATGAATCGTTTCTGCCGCACATCGCGCGCAAAGATGACATCGACCAGGTTGCGACCGCGGGGTTCGCCTTGGGGTATCTGGGCGGCGGCATCCTGTTGGTTATCAATGTGCTGTGGTACACCAACCCACATTGGTTCGGAATGCCCAGCCAGGACTTCGCGCTGCGCGCTTCGTTTTTCAGCGTCGCGGTGTGGTGGTTACTCTTCTCAATTCCCTTCTTTCGCTTTGTTCCCGAACCCCCTGCCGATCGCGGCGCGAGAATCAAAGCTAATCCCGTGCGCGTAGGATTTTCGCGTTTGGGGCGAACATTTCACGAGATTCGCCGTTACCGCCAACTGTTGATTTTCTTGGTCGCCTTTTGGATATACAACGACGGCATCGGCACGATTATCAAGATGGCGAGCGCGTATGGCAACGAAATTGGCATCGGTATGACCGACCTGATTTTCGCCTTTGTCATCACCCAATTCATCGGCATTCCCTGTTCGTTTGCCTTCGGGTGGCTGGCGAAGAGAATCGGAGCTAAACGATCTATTCTGCTCGCGTTGAGCGTCTACTTCTGTATTGCCATTGGCGGCTATTTCATGCGCACCGCGACGCACTTCTACATTTTAGCTCTAGCGGTGGGATTGGTGCAGGGAGGCGCACAGGCGCTCAGTCGTTCGCTCTACGGCGTCATGGTGCCGAAGGCGCGGTCGGCAGAGTTCTTCGGATTTTTCAGTACCAGTTCCAAGTTCGCGGGGATAGCTGGGCCATTGATATTCGGGGTATTCAGCCAAGTCGCGGGCGGCAGCCGCGTGAGCATCAGCTCTTTGATTATATTCTTTCTGATAGGTGGCTTCTTACTCACGCGAGTTGATGTACAAGAGGGAATCAGGGTTGCCCAAGTAGAAAACGCGGCGGTTTAGTTCCGTCGCGTACTCTGTGGTAAAATTATTAGGACTTACGCAAACCGCGCTGGAATTTACCGCAGAGAACGCGGAGATTTACAGGAAAGATTTTTTGTATCTGTCATACACAGTCATAAGTATTCATTAAAATTCACGCTCGCGGCGCGATAAAAAACTATCCAGAAAACTCTGCGCACTCTGCGCCCTCGGCGGTAAAATGATTCTGAATTTGTATAAGTCCTATCGTTATGTTTGATGTTTTATCTCCTACTCTGCTACGAAGGAGTGCTGAGTGGCATGAAAAAATGGAAAGCGAATTTAATTACTTATGCGCATTGGTATAGATGCTCGACTCCTTTATTATTCACAAGCAGGTATCAGTCAATACACCAAACAATTAACGCGCGCGATGGCGCGACTAAATACCGACGATGAGTTTATCATCTTTCACAGTCGCAAAGATGATAAACAACTCGTCGAGGCTCCCAATTTTAAGCGCGTCTCGCTATGGACGCCCTGCCATCATCGCCTAGAAACCTTCATTTTGCCGATGGAGGTATTACCCCACGCGCCGCGTATACTGCACAGCCCCGATTTTATTCCCCCCAAGTTCGGCCTCTGGCGCTCGGTCATCACCGTACATGACCTCTCGTTTCTCCTTTATCCCAATCTGCAAACGCGTGATAGTGCGCGTTATTATGGACAAATCGACCAGGCGGTGAAACAGGTTGACCATATCATCGCGGTTTCGCAGAGCACCAAAAACGACCTCGTACACCTGCTCGGTTGCCCCGCGAATAAAATTTCGGTCATCTACGAGGCGGCAAGCCCGGTCTATCGCCCGATGGTCGTGGACGCGGGGCAAGCGGTTGCTCAGAAGTGGCAGGTCGAAGGGGACTACATCTTGTTCGTCAGCACAATTGAGCCGCGTAAAAATATACCCACTTTGTTACGCGCTTTTCGCAATCTGCTGGACGAATACCGTATCAACGTCAAATTGTTGTTCGCGGGCAGCAAGGGCTGGCTATACGAGGAGATTTTTCGCTTGGTTGAGGAATTGAAACTTACTTCTAACGTGCGTTTCTTGGGGCGCGTGGACAACAGCGACCTTGTGGAATTGTATAACGCGGCGCGGCTTTTTGTCTATCCTTCCACCTACGAGGGCTTCGGTCTGCCGCCGCTCGAGGCGATGGCTTGCGGCACGCCGGTCATTACCAGCAACGTCTCTTCGTTGCCCGAAGTCGTCGGCGACGCGGCGTTGCTAGTAGACCCGCTCAATATCGAACAATTGACTGCCACTATCTGGCGCGCCCTGAGCGATGAAAATCTCCGTTCGGAGCTGACGTGGAAGGGGCTGCGCCGCGCTCATTGCTTTTCGTGGGAACGCGCCGCGCGCGAGACGATGGCGGTCTACGAAAAAGTGGCTGGCTAGAGGAAGAATCTGCCACTAATTGCACGAATTTTCACTAATTTTCTGCCGCGGTCAAAGGTTATCATTCGGAACAAAATTTATCTTCGTGTTCTTTGTGTCCTTTGTGGTTGAATGGTAATTATTTTTAACTATCACTTACTATTTAACCACTACTATAAAAAGCAAAAATCAGGCAAATTAGGGCTTTCTCAAAGTCGGCGAACCTCCCGCAGGTTAGGATACCATAGCTTTGCTCCAGCGCGGTTACGGCTGTAGAACGATACATTTTGTCAGGAAAATCAAACCTGCGGGAGGTTTTGGCAGCGCGGTTTGTACTTTGAGAAAGCCCTAGGCAAATCAGGATAATCCGCGTTCTATCTCTTCAAACCATCAAATAGCAAGATGAAAATACTATATCTAACTCCCCAACTACCATATCCTCCCCATCAAGGCGGCACACTCCGCGTCTACAACCTACTCAAGCACATCGCCGCGCGGCACGAAGTCCACCTGCTCTCGTTTACCGCGTCGTCTCAAGAACAAAAAGCCGCCGCACCACTGCGTGACATTTGCGCGCGCATCGAGACCGTCCTCGCCCCGCCGCGTTCCAAGATGCAACGACTCCTCTCCCTCTTTGCCTCGCCCCTGCCCGACGTATCGACGCGGCTCGAATCGATTAAATACGCCGCGCTGCTGCGGCAAATGTTACACGAGGAACAATACGACGTGCTGCAAGCGCAGGAGCTGGTCACCGCGCCCTATGTCATGGACATGATGACGCAGCATCAATTGCCCATCACCGTCTTCGACGATTACAACGCGGAATATCACATGCAAAAGCTCACCTTTCTAACCGACATACGCGCTCCGCGCCGCTGGATCGGCGCGCTCTACTCATTGATTCAGTGGCAGAAACTACGCCGCTACGAGGGGCTGGTGTGCGACCGCTTCGATCACGCCATCGCGGTCTCGCCCGAAGACGCGGCGCTGCTACGTGCCATCGCGCCGCGCGCCGATATTCGCGTCGTCCCCAACGGCGTAGATTGTGATTATTTCACCAATGATTACCAACTCCGCAAACGCCAGCGGAGAAAATTAACCGATGTCTCCATCGTCTTCACCGGCAAGATGGATTACCGCCCGAACGTCGACGCGGTTTGCTGGTTCTGCGCGGAGATTCTGCCGCGCATCACCGCGCGGCAGTCCGCCATACAGTTCTACATCGTCGGGCGCGACCCCGCCCCGCGCGTGCAGCAGTTGGCACAGTCACCTAACATCACCGTGACCGGCTGGGTGAAAGATGTGCGTCCATACATCGCGGCGGCGAAAGTTTTCGTTGTGCCAATGCGTTTCGGTAGCGGCACGCGTCTCAAGGTGTTGCAAGCGATGGCGATGGAGAAAGCTATCGTCAGCACCGCGTTGGGCGGCAGCGGCTTCGCGCCGCGTCCTACAGATGCGCTAGTTTTTGCCGCTGATGTCCCCGCGTTCGCCGACGCGGTGGTATCATTGCTAAATGACAATGCCCAGCGCGAGAAGCTGGGCAGCACAGCGCGGCAGTTTGTACTAGCGCACTACGATTGGTGCACTATCGCCCCGCGCTTGGAAGAAATATACGTCTCAAATAGCAAATAGCGAATCAACGAATCAACAAATCGGCAAAT
>CAZSIG010000015.1:6124-18743 GCA_964606195.1 uncultured Anaerolineales bacterium | reverse complement strand
CTGATTATTAGAGTAAGACTTACACAAAATCGTACTATAATTCACCGCAGAGAACGCCGAGAGCGCGGAGATTCTTGTAGGACTTACGCAAGTTCAGAATAATTTCACCGCCGAGGGCGCGGAGAGCGCAGAGTTTTCTGGATAATTTTTTATCGCGCCGTGAATATGACTTTTAATGCGCACTTATGATTGGGTATGACAATCACAAAAAAATTTCTCACAACACTCTCCGCGTCCGTCGTTTATCCCCGTACGGGGACGCTCTCTGCGGTTAGTTATAGTGCGGTTTTGTGTAAGTTCTACTCCGAAAATAGACTGGCGCAATGGGGATTGCGCCCTGTACAATACGTCAGGGCGGTATCCCCATACCGCCGCTACCGCGCCGCGGCGATTTTCGTGCATTGGTGGTGTGGTAACACGCATGAGCACTATCTTGAAAAGAATAGTTTTGCAACCAGCATACGCGGTCATACATGTTCATTCAGGGGCACCTTTTTCAGATGGCAAAAATCGTATCAAAGATTCCGCGCTCTCGGCACACTCAGCGGTAAAAATATACTAACTTACAGGGCGCAATCCCTATTGCGCCAATTTATTTTTGGAGGAGCTTAGGTGACTTTTCAAATAGCTTTCACGCTCGCGGTGTTGGTCACAGCGATATGGGCGTTCGCTTCCCAGCGGTGGCGCTCCGACTTGATAGCGTTATTGGTGATGCTGTCACTGGTCATCAGCGGAGTACTCACGCCGCAGGAGACCTTCAGCGCGTTCGGGCAGCCGGTAATCGTCATCGTCGCCGCGGCTTATGTGCTGGGCGGCGGACTTTACGAGACAGGATTGGGCAATGTCATCGGTAATTTGCTGTTGCGCGTGGGGGGGCACAGTGAGACGCGCGTTATGTTGGTGATAATGCTCACCGCCGCGATATTGACCTCTATACTTAGTCCCATGCTGACGGTGGTGCTACTGATGCCCGCGGTGCTGCGCATGGCGCACCAAACGAGGATTGAACCCTCGCGGTTATTGCTGCCGCTGGTAACAATAGCGACGGTGGGAAGTCAGTTGACTCTGATCGGTGCGACATCCAATTTGATGGTCAACGACATCATGACCGTCAGTGGGCAAGGGCATCTCGGTTTCTTCAGTCTGACCCCCTACGCGCTGGTTTCGGTGTCGCTGGCTATGTTGTGGTTCCTGCTGCCGGGAAGATGGCTGTTACCGCGCAACAAAATCATGGAAGCGCATTCGCCCTCTCTCGACGAGGTTGAACAAAGTTATAGGCTGGACAATCTGTTATATCGCCTGCGCGTGCGTTCTGGCTCCGATTTGGTGGGACAATGTTTAGACAGATGTGACCTGCGCGCCGCGTTTCACCTGAACGTCATCGCGGTGCAGCCGAAGTTGGGAGAGGCGCTCCCCGCCGACCCGCATTTGATACTGAAACAGGACAGCTTGTTGATCGTGCAGGGGCGGCGCGGTGATGTGGCACATGCCGCGAGTATGCACGAACTTGAGATGAAAGAGCACTTGCGTCTGGACGAGCTGGGCGCGATGAATCAGGATGATTTACGGTTGGCGGAGGTGATGGTGCCGTTTCGCTCGTCACTAATCGGCAAAACCTTAGCCGAAATCGAATTTCGACAGCGTTATGGTTTAATAGTCCTCGCGATACATCGACTGAAACGCGTCGTTCGCGCCGATTTGCACAAACACGTCTTGACGACAGGGGATACCTTACTGATATACGGTTCCCTGAAACGTATTCAGCAAGTGGGAGAGGATTTGAATCTGGTGCCGATAGGTGACTTGGGACCGAAACCCGGTGAACGCGTTACCGCTAAGGCGGGATTGGCATTGATGATTCTGGGCGCGATGGTCGGCTTGGTCGTCTCGGGTGTGATGTCCCTCGCGGCAGCCAGCGCCGCCGCGGCGGTAGCCCTGATTATGACTGACTGCCTGAGCATAGAACGCGCCTATCGGCAAATCGATGGCAAGGTATTGATTGTAATCGGGGGGATGTTGCCGCTGAGCATGGCACTGCAGAAGACCGGCGCGGCGGAGATTATCGCACGCCTGCTTGCCAGCTTTGACCGCTTCTTGGCTCCGATGGGGATGTTCCTTCTGCTCTACTTGTTCACCATTGTGATTACGCAGGTGATTTCGAACACCGTCGCGGCAGCGATAATGATACCCATCGCGCTCAATCTGGCGACCGCGCAGCACCTGCCGCCCGAACCGTTTGGGGTGGCGATGACCTTCGCGGTCTGTACGAGTCAAATCACCCCGTTGACGCACAGTGAGAATCTACTGGTGCGCCAGGCGGGGCGTTACAACATGCGCGATTATCTCATCAATGGACTGCCGATCTATTTGTTACAGATGATGATATTGGTTTTGTGGCTGGTTTGAAGAAGTTGGATACTGATTTACACTGATAAACACTGCTTTTTCTGGTTCTTTGGGAGTCTAAGTGGGCAACTTAGCACGCGGTTTGTTTTTTGCGGCGCTACGCGGATTCGTGGGGTAGGGCAGGTTTCCATACCTGCCGTTGTGGTCGATAATGATCTAGAACGGCGGCTAAGAAAGCCGCCCTACACCGGCATTATCCCCTGCGCGGTAGCGCGATTTACTATTGTTTACCGCGTCAGACTTCCGAAGTTTTTCGAAGCTGCGGAAAATTAGTGTAAATTCGTGAAATTAGTGGCAGATTCTTCCTTGTGCCTCCAAAATCCTCAAGCCCCAGAAAAATCAGCGTATATTTGTGCCCTACATCCCGTCCGCGAACTCGATTTTACCATCTTCCATGCTGGTTATGACCGCCGCGGCTTCGATAGGAACATTCAAACGAGAGAGTTTCTCGCGCCCTTGCTCAAACGATTTCTCGACGACCGCGCAGATGCCGACGAGCGTCGCGCCGCTATCTTGCACGATACGCACCAGCGCTTCCGTGGTGTTACCCGAGGCTAAAAAATCGTCCGCGATGAGCACGCGATCATCAGCGTGGAGAAATTCTGGTGACACCATCAATTCCACAATCTTGCCCTTCGTGTGAGACGGCGCGGTCTCACAGTATACCTTTTCGGGCATGGTCACCGGTTTCGATTTGCGCGCGTATATCAACGGTACCCCCAGCTCCTGCGCGGTCATCAGCGCGGGGGCGATGCCGGATATTTCTGCGGTTAGCACTTTGGTAACTTTCGTATTCTCAAATCTCCGCGCTAGTTCTTTTCCGACTTCGCTCATCAATTGCACGTCCACTTGATGATTGAGAAAACTATCCAGCTTAAGAATTCCTCTGCCCAAATTTATTCCTTCACTCTTGATACGTTTTTTCAGTTGCTCCATATTTTTTACCCTACTCCTCATGTGATAAATAATTTTGATACGGCTCTTTGAGAATTCGCGGGGGCATCTTAACCCGCGGTTTATTTTTTGCCACTAATTTCACTAATTGGCACAAATAAACAGAAAATTAGCGAAATTAGTGAAATTAGTGGCAGATTTTCTCCTGTGACCACTCGAAATCCCAGAGCCCCCTTTGGTATTCAGCAAAAACGCGGAGGGCATGAAGTAGAACAAACACATGATTTGTTCCTACTCCGTGACCTCCGCGTCTCTGCGGCGGAAGTGACCAATTGGTTAAAATACAAAGTCAGCTTTTTACGTCCACTCGCGCATCATCGTCATTTTGGTATACGCCAGTCGAAATCCCCAGCGTTCTACGTTGCGTTGTGAATCGCTGCCCGGCATGGTCTCCGTAGTTACCAGGTCGCACTTCGCGGCTACAGCGGCGGCTAGACGGGCGTGAAGGAGGGCGGTTTGCGCGCCGCGTTTTCTGAAATCGGGGAGCGTGCTGGTACCAAAAAATGAAGCTACGTTTTGATACATGGTAAGCGCGCTGCCGGCGACGATTTCGCCGTTTGTCTCTCCTAGAAAGCAGGTGGTGCCGGGCATGCGCGCGAACGTCTCGAAAATCTTCAGGTCTGCTGTGGTGGGTTCTTCCTGTTCGAAGAAGCCCCGCGTCACCACGCGTGCCCAGGTATCCTTCTCCGCGGGGGTGATTTCGCGCACGGTTATCGCAGTGTTTGGACGTTCGAAGCTCTCGGCGCGAGACAGTGGGCGAAACCAGACGTTGTTAAACTCCAACAAGCGATAATTGTGGGCATTGAGCAGCTCTATGAGCGATTGATCTGCCAAGGGGCATAATACGATTTGGGCGGGGACACCGCGCTGTCGGTAAAACTCCTCTATTCGATTCAGGTCTAATGCGGTGACCGCGCCGTTCATACCTAGTCCCACCGCGTAGCTCAGTGGAGCACCCGCGCCGTCGTATATGACTTGTCCGCTCGCGATGGACAGCGTCTCAGTGTTGAATTCCGGGTATAGTTGCGCTTGAGTTTGGGCGTACCGCGAATTTATGCCTGCCTGAACCATTTCCAATCTCCGCGCCAGGTCAAGATTAGCGAAAAGTGCCATTTCATTCTTCATTTTTTACTTTGGTAGGACTTACGCAGATTCAAAAAGATTTACCGCCGAGGGCGCGGAGAACGCGGAGTTTTCTCTAAGGAATAATTTTGCAACCATCATACGCGGTCATATCCAAACATTGAAAGTCATACTTCTTAGCCGCCAAAAGTTATATCCAAAACTCTGCGCTCTCGGCGTGCTCGGCGGTGAAAAATACCCCGAAGTTGCGTAAGTCCTGTTTGGATACGGATGCACATTGTTTTTTGCCACTAATTTCACAAATTAGGTCAACTCAGATTTGTGGGGTAAATTGTTGTAAAGCGCTACCACGCGGTGGGCAACACCCGCGTAGGGCGGCTTTCTTAGCCGCCGTTCTATATCGTCAGCAAAAACGGCAGGTAAGAAACCTGCCCTACCTCACAAATTTGAGTAGAGTCCATCAATTTTGGCAGGTTCGCGTTAATTAGTTAGGGTTTACACAAGTCTGAGAAAATATCAGTGTAAATCTGTGAAAATCAGCGTCCCCTTCTATCTGACTAGCTGAAAGTTCTCAGCGTGGCGAATTCGTTTGTTTATTGAGGGATGACCATGTAGAACGAACTCCACCCAAGCCGCTGGCTCCACTTCAGCGAGATTTTGGTTAGCGAGTTTGGTCATCGCAGAAATGAAAGCCTGTGGATTTCGCGTCATTTCCAACGCGTATTCGTCGGCGAGATACTCGCGCCACCGCGAGAAGCCGTTGGTGAGCGGCATGGTGAGTAAGCCGAATATGACTAAGACTAGCGAGAAGAGGGGGAACGCGGCGATGTCTCCTACATTATTGAAACCGAAGTATGCTACACCCCAACGTAGCACTATGTTCGCGAGGTAGAAGCTAATCAGCGTGCTGATGGTCTGTACCGCGATGAGCCACCACAAATCGTGGTGAACGTGATGCCCGAATTCATGCGCCAAAATCGTCTCGATTTCACTCGCGGTGTAGCGGTCGTAAAGGGTGTCGCCCAGCACGATGCGCCGCGTGTTTCCTAAGCCCATCAGCGCGGCGTTCGCCTCTTTCGTCTTGGTGCTCATATCCATCGTGAACACTCCGCGCACCTTCGCCCCGGCGCGTTTCGCCAGCGCGGTGAGTCGGTCGCGCAGTTCCTCATCTTCGAGTGGGGTAAATTTGTAAAACAGGGGAAAAATCAGCACCGGCGCGAGGTTAGAGAGCAATACGCTGAATAGAAGCGTAGCTCCGGCTGCCCAGAGCCACCAAGTATCGGGTTGAACGCGCAGCAGAAAGTAGACCACTTCGAGGACGATTATGCCCAACACGCTGCCGATAGCCATCCCTTTCAACTCATCTATCAGCCATTCGCGCCGCGTCTGTACGGAGAGGTCGTAGCGATGTGGCAGAATATAACCTTCATAATAGCTCCAGGGCAAGGCGATGATAGTCGTGACCGCGCCGAAAATCACCGCGTAGAGGGCAACTACGGCGAACGGATTGGTGGTGATGGTGCTGATTTGCGTCCGTAGCCAGAGTGATACGTCGCCGAAGAGCATGACCAAGATGATACCCGCACCCATCATCAGGTCGAGTACCATCAAGACGCGGCTGAGGTGCGCGTATTCTCGCGCTCGCTGCTGTTTGGTGGGGTCTAATGTTTCTGTTGTGTTAGTTGTTTCAGTTTGGTTCACTTTTGGGGGTATTCCTCCGGTTTATTTTTCCGCTATAGCCACCAAACGCCGCGCGTTGTGGTCGTAGGGGATACCATCTAAGCCGCCGAACAGTTCTACCTTCGCGAAACCGGCTTGCCGCAACAGGGCTGCTAATTCGGTGCCCGCGTAGAGCCTATGCCCGACAGTGTGACTGAAACGTTCGGTCGCGTATATCAGCGTCCAAGTGCTCTCTATCCAGCCCCAGCCCTGACAGAGTTTCCGTTCTTCCAGCATCATCACGCCCGCTTCCTCGTCGAGCCAGAACCAAGCGCGTTCTTGAAAAACGCGCGCCAGTACTTCCTTGCCCATCATTTCCAGCACCAGCTTGCCGCGCGGTTTTAGCGATTCATATAGGTTACGCGCCACTTGTTCATCATCGGCTTTATCTTCGAAGTAACCGAAGGAAGTGTAGAGATTGATTGCCAAGTCGAACGCGGCGGGGCGGCGAAAACGGCGCATATCACGCTCGACAAATTCTATGCTTAATTCCTCAGCGGCTGCGCTACGCCGCGCCTCTGCGAGATAACGCGTGGTACGGTCTACGCCAGTCACCGTAAAACCGCGCCGCGCCAATTCCAAAGAATGACGCCCCGGTCCGCAGCATAAGTCAAGTACCGGCGCGCCCGGCGCGATATTAGCCAAAGTAAGTAACTCATCTATTTCGGTAGGAACAGCTTCCCACCGCCGCGCATCGAACAGCACCGGGGAGAAGTTTTTCCAAAACTCGTTTTCTTCGTACCAAGCGGCCATTTTGTGCTCCTTTACACCTTATGCAAATTTCAGACTTCCGAAGTCTCCGAGACCTCGGAAATCTTTGCTCCAATTCTACTCTATTGTAAAGTTGTATCCAAGCCCCAATCTACCATCCGCTTGACCATGCGATACTCTGTCATGTCCAATTGAATGGGAGTAACTGAGATGTAATCGTGGTCTAAGGCAAAGATGTCTGTGCCCTCCCCGACGCGTTCGGACATGGGAAAGGTGCGAATCTCGTAGGCATCTAGTCCTTGGGGACCGGCTTTTTTATCCAGCGAGTCGCGATAGGCGCGCCTGCCAACGCGAGTGAACTCCACGCCCTGAATCTCATGTTTCGGTAAATTAGGCACATTTACATTTAGGAAGAGGTCTGGAGGCAAACCGCGTTGCAGGACGCGCCGTGCCAGGTCGGCGGTGAATTTGGCGGTCAAGGTGTAGTCTGGAGTGCGAACATCGGTGGGCGACTCGGTGGGATGGTGTAGCGCCAGGGATACCGCGATAGCCGGAACGCCCCGAATGACGCTCTCCATCGCGGCGGCGGCGGTTCCCGAATAAGTGATGTCGTAGCCCAAATTGGCGCCCAGATTGATGCCCGCAACTACCAATCCTGGACGCTCGCGTAGCAAACCCATCATCCCTATCGCGACGCAATCGGACGGCGAGCCGGTGGTGGCGTACGCGGGGGAGCCGTCGGGTAACATTACTTTCTTGACTGGCATCGCCTTGCCGAGAGTTTTGGCGTGCCCGCGGTCTGCCCAGTCGCGGTCAGGCGCCACCACGAATACCTCACCCAGATGTTGTAGGTGTCCTTTCAGCGCCAATAAGCCGGGTGCCTTTATGCCATCATCATTAGTCAATAGAATAATCATAATAACCTCCCTCTTATGCTAAACAGGTTCGTGACAAGTTTATAGCTTCTATTCTAACATAATTCTTCGCAAAAAGAAACATTAACTGCCTTAAAAAGCCGCGCCGCGTTCATAAGGAAGCATCAGCGTTCATTACTCACAAGGTTTTACAATAGTTTAACATTATGGGTCTTGCAAATTAACTCTATTTGAGTTATTATAGAAAGGACAAGTTTTGTGAAACGTGATGTGTAAAACGTAACGGTTTTACGTCTAAATTCCCCACGTTTTACGCGACATAGCATGAAGAATAATCCCGAAATTCGTTTGGATGATATAGTACGTTTGCGAAGGCCTCATCCTTGTGGTAGTTACGAATGGCGCGTCGTGCGGTTGGGCGCGGATATCGGGTTGCGTTGTTGTAAGTGTGATCATAAAGTGCTCATGCCGCGTAGTAAATTTAGGAAACGGCTCAAGACTATTGTACAACAGAGCGCAAATATCGAATCAGCGGGTGTATAATTGCCACTTCGCGGCGTTCCAAAAAGGACCCGCGTAAGGACTTGGCGATATCGCGGGTAATTTTTCGCTACTTATCACGTAATATGCAGGAGCGAATAGGGGATAAATGGGTAAGTCGGTCATTAGTTCCTCTTGAATTTGTGCATAGTGCTCGCGCCGCGTGGATAGTTCACACGCAGTTACTTGCTGGGTGGCATCCAACGCGGCATCTACGGTTTCATTGGTGTAGGATATAACATTGAAGCCCTCTTTGATTCCCGTTTGTGTAGAATGAAACAGATGATACATATTTTGAAGGGACATTTCCCATTTATGAACTAGCACATCGAAGTCGTGTTCCAACATCCGTTCCAGAAAATGTGATCCTTCTAGCAAATGGATATGTGCTTCGATACCAACGCGTCGATAGTATTGTTGGATGAGAATGGCGGCGTTTGCGCAAGTATCGTCCTCCACATTCGCGATGATGGTCAAGGTAAGCGGTACACCGGCGCGGGTCAGAACGCCATCGGAATCGCGGTCTTGCCACCCTACCTCTCTCAACAGTTCGCGGGCGCGAGTGATATTGTAGGTGATAGGGTAGTTCTCTGGCGCGGTGGCATAAGCCCAATGTGTTGGTGGCAACGCGTAATCGAGTGGTAGTGCGCCGAGCGCGGTCTGGGAAATTACGGCGGCACGGTCTACCGCGTGGGCAAGTGCCCAGCGGGTCTCGCGGTCGGCGAGCGCGGCGTGGTCTAGGTTATAGCCGATGAAGGTGTATTCCATTTGAGGATATACATACGTGGTCAGAGGGGTAGTGGCAGATATCGCGGGCGGAGCCGTGGGGAATAGCGCGAGATCGATTTCGCCTTCAGTGAGATTGTTGATAGTATCTTGAATTCCTGTATCTAGGAGCAAGGAGATAGAATCTATCATCGGCGCGGTGTTCCAGTAATCGGGATTTTTAATTAGTTCTAGCGTTTCGCCCGCATGCCACTCTTTGACTTTGAACGGTCCCGTCCCTGGTATGATCTCTTTTGCATTTTCGCGGGGGATTATGGGTAACAAACCTATATCATATAGAATCGGGCAAAACGGCTCTGTTAAATTGACTACAAACGTTGCGCGGTCAATCGCGGCATATTTTTTGATGTAATGAGCATGTAAGAGGATGTCCAGACGACCGCGATAGGTTATATCAACCTCTTGCGCTAATGCTTTTTCCAGAGTATACTCCACATCTTGAGCCGATAATTCGGTGCCATCGTGCCAGTAAACGTCATCGCGTAGCGTAAAGGTGATGGTTAAGCCATCTGTGGAGAGTGCCCATTCGCGGGCTAAACCTGATTCTAAGGAACCATCACTCGGCGTGATGCTTAACAGACTTTCGTAGATTAAGCCATCTAGTTGGTGCGCGGTGGGCGGTTCCCAAAGCAAGGGGTTAAGTGTCGTTAGTCCCAAGGCACTCGCGATAGTTACTGTCCCGCCAATCGTCGCTTGTAGTTCTGGAGTTGGAGAAGTTGTAGGAGTGGAAGTTGCAGTGGGAGGCGCGGTTCTTGTAGGGGAAGCGGTAGCTGTGGGCGTCGCGGTTCGGGTGAAAGTTGCTGACGCGGTCGCAGTGGGACGTGGAGGCGAAGCGGTTGGTGACAAAGTTATAGTCGGGGAAGGTAGCGCGGTCGGCGTTGCATTGCAGCCGCTGAGCAAAATTACTAAACTTACGATTAAGATAATACCCAATACGAGATAATGGTTATTCTGGTAGGTTTCCAACATAAGCTAAAAATATCGGTTATCAAACTTTGTCGATGGATAAATAGTGAATTTTGTAGTATAGTGGCATGTAGCCGAGTAGTAAGTTGAGCTTATAGTGTAATGTTTTTGAGACGATTTGGCAAATCAGAACGCGGGGAGATTGCGCGGGAAAACCTGTCTTTGGATCAATGGGTATGCAGCTTATTCTGGAGCCTGATGGTCATAATAATGCTTGGCGCGTGTAACTCGAATACTGCTGAGATTGTCCTTACACCTTCCAGTGTTGCAGTTTATCAGAGTGACAATGCGGTAGAAGTCCCGGTTATAGCTTCGGCAACGCCTGAACGGGGATCACCCATGGCTACTTGCACTACGTTGCCTACCGAAACGCGAACAGCGGTTCCGACCGCGACGCGGGAACCACTTTCTCCTACGGCTTTGCCTACAATCGTACCATCAGCGACCGCGACGCCAATTCCATCATCACCCACGTCTAGACCAACGAATACCGCGTCTCCGACGACTACAACGGTGCCACCTTCGCCCACCGCGGCGCCAACGCATACGCCGATTCCCAGCGCGACCGCGGAACTGCCAACGCCGACGCCGCTTCTGCCAACGGTGACTCTCACTCCAACAGGTCAATACGGATTGCCAGCGGAGGTACAAGTGGTACGCGCTCAACCTATGGAGGGTCAATTCTATTGGCGGCTGGTCGACGCGGTTTACGAGGATGGCAGCTCTGCACGTAGTTTACCCGGCGATCATCACATCTACGTGCGATTGCTGAAGTTGGACGATAGCACTATCGCCGACTATCCGGTATTCTTCTCTTGGGATGCGAACGAAGAACGCGTGATGACGTCTAGTGCCGCCGCTCCTTTTCATGGAACGGCGGAGTGGGGGATGTCGGCGGGCTTGGGAACGTATGCCTGCCGCGTTGGTGATGTGAGCGACGCGGTTATTGGCTTGGGCTTGCCCGAGGGACAACAGGTCAGTTATATTCTGACTTTTAAGTATACACTTAATACCCCACATCCCTATTTGCCGGTGGATTGGGATATGACTTTGCCCAGCGCGATACGCTTGTTGCCCGCAAATGTGCCGAGCGGCACTCCTTTCTGGCATCTGACGAGAATCGAATATGAAGATGTTCACGAGGGCAAAACCGGCATAACTGACCACAACATTTACACTTGGGTTTACGATGAATATGGCAATCATTTGAGCGACCACGCGGTGATATTTCGGTGGGGGAGCGGGGAGCATATCGCGTCCTCGATTGGAATGTACGGGCAGTTAGGTTCATACTCTTGCCAAGTGGATGAGCACAGCGATGTGGTATCTGGTATGGGGTTGCCCGCGAACCATCATGTGCAATACCTACTTACGTTTCAAAGAGTGATACAACCGTAGCGGCATAGCGCGTTCGTGGCATAATTGCTCCCAAAAGGGGTAACTATCCACAGAGGTACAGAGAATTAGGTATTTCAGCTGCAATTATATTTTTGCCTTAAAATCTCCGCGCCCTTGGTGACTCAGTGGTAGATTTCCTACCCGACAAACCGCGAGGAGGTCAGCTAGTTTGAACAACAATTCCACAGTAGAAGCGAAGAAACCAGAGATATTGATAGTAGACGATTTGCCGAATAATGTCACATTGCTGAAATACATCCTGAATACCGCGGGGTATCGGCACCGCGCCGCGAGTGATGGCACCTCCGCCCTGCAGGCTATCGCTCAGAAAAAGCCCGACCTCGTATTGTTGGATTTAATGATGCCCGATATGAGCGGCTACGAGGTTTGTGCGCACTTGCGAGATAATCATGATACGAAATATCTTCCAGTGATCATTATCACCGCGCATGAATCATCTCCAGCTTCTAAGGTGCGCGGATTACAAATGGGAGCAAACGATTATGTGACTAAACCGATAGCTCCCGATGAATTAATAGCGCGAATTGAAACTCAACTACAATTGAAAAGGCAGGCAGATCAACGTGTCTTGGCGGAGAAAAACGCAATTATGGTGTTGATTCAACAGGAGATTGAGGCACCATTGAGTGAGAGTTTAGACCGCGTAGAGCATTTGCTGGGAGAAATAGATTGTGATGAATCTTCCGTGGCTCTGGTTGAACAAATGCTAATTGTTATTCGCGATAGCAAGGCAGCCATCAAAAACTTTATAGAAGATTTACAGAATGATGGAAAAGATTGTATAATTCAAAGTCATTAGGACTTATGCAATTTCGGGGTATTTTTTACCGCCGAGCACGCAGAGAGCGCAAAGATTTTGATATAGCTTTTGTCGTCTAAGAAATATGACTTTCAATGATTGGCGGTGACCGCGTATGATGGTTGCAAAAATTTTTCCTTTGAAAAAACTCCGCGCTCTCTGCGGTGAAATTATTGTGAATTTGCGTAAGTCCTGGTCATACTAACCGCGTACGATCGTAGACAGTTATTGGGGGGCGCGTCATTAGCGTTGAGGAGGACGAAAAATCTAATGATGATCGAAAAGAACGAAGTTCCTAAGATACTGGTAGTAGATGATGAGCCGGAAAATGTCGTTTTATTGGAACGAATATTAAAGGCTT
>CAZSIG010000015.1:0-6024 GCA_964606195.1 uncultured Anaerolineales bacterium | reverse complement strand
GTAGTAGATGATGAGCCGGAAAATGTCGTTTTATTGGAACGAATATTAAAGGCTTCGGGGTACGAAGTCCGAGCGGCTTATGACGGAGCTGAGGCATTGCAGACTGTGGAGAGTGGAAATCCTGATATCGTTTTGTTAGATTTAATGTTGCCCGATATGAGTGGGTATGAAGTTTGTTCGAGGCTACATAACAACCCTGAAACGCAGCATATTCCGGTGATTATCATCACCGCGCACGGACCAGAGACATCCGCGAAAGTGAAGGGGCTACGTAGCGGAGCGAACGATTATCTGACCAGACCGATAGATCCAGATGAATTGCTGGCGCGCATTGAAACACAAATACGTTTGAAGGAGTTGGAAAACCAACGCGTTTTGGCGGAGAAGTTGATTACCATTGACCAGATGGTAGCGACGCTCCAGCACGAGATCAATAATCCCTTAACTGGGGTTTTGGGTTATTCTTATATTTTGCTCGCGCAGATACGCAGCGAGGAAGTTCCTATGTCCCAGATTGAAAAAGCGTTGGTAACCATTCTTGAGAGTGGAGAACGGATCAAAGAAGTAATGGATAAACTACGTTCTATTACTTCTCCGATATTACGCGAATACGCTCCGGGAGAATCGATGATTGATTTGGAGCATAGTCATTAGAGAATGGCGCGTAAATGGCTTAAGGTTCATTCCCGATTGACAATTCGTCCAACATAAGTTTGGGCTATGGCTATATTAATGCAGACCGCGTCGAGGAGGACGAATGATGAATAATGAAGAGCTGGAAAAACCGAAGGGTCCTGAAATTTTGATAGTGGATGATTTGAAAGATAGCGTCGTCTTGCTAGAGTATATTCTGGATACCGCGGGATACAGCTATCGTTCAGCCCATAATGGAACTGATGCCTTGCAGGCGGTGGCGGAAAAGAAACCAGATCTTATTCTGCTGGATTTGATGTTGCCTGATATGGACGGTTATGAGGTTTGTACGCGGTTGCAAGGTGATGAAGAAAATCGACGAATTCCGGTAATCATTCTCACCGCGCATGGACCGGAGCCTGCGGCGAAGGCGATGGGATTGCGTAGCGGGGCAAATGATTATTTGACCAAGCCTATAACTCCAGATGAGTTGTTGGCGCGTATTGAGACTCAGTTGCGGTTGAAGAACTTAGAGAATCAACGCGTTTTGGCGGAGAAGTTGCTAATCATAGATCAAATGGTTACAACCCTGCAACATGAAGTGAATAATCCTTTAAGTGGTATTTTGGGCTATTCGGAGATATTGCTCGATCAAATAGAAAACGATGAGGTCACTTTAGCCGATGTCAAAGAGGCATTGGTGACTATTCGCGATAGTGGACAACGCATTAAAGATGTGATGAAAAAATTACGTAAAGTCACTCATCCGGTAGCGAGCGAATACGCCGCGGGGAAAAGTATGATCAGTTTGGAGAAAAGTCATTAGAGCTGCGTGACTTTAGGGGGCGCGGCCTTCGAACTCAATAAGACCCCGAAATTTATATCTTGAGAGGTCTGTTGAGATTAAGGAGACATATTGTGAATAATAACTCAAATAAGCCAGAGATATTGATTATAGATGATGAACCAGAAAGCATTGCTTTGTTGAAATATACGTTGAGTACCGCGGGGTACGATTATCGCGCCGCGAGTAGCGGAGAAGAGGCTTTACGAGCAGCACAAGAGAAAATACCCGATCTTATCCTATTGGATTTAATGTTACCTGATTTGGATGGCTACGAAGTTTGCGCGCGACTGCGCGATGACGCGGAGACGCAGCATATTCCCATAATCATACTTACCGCGTATGGGTTGGAGGCATCCTCAAAAGCGAAAGGGTTACGTAGTGGTGCCAACGATTATTTGACCAAACCGATAGATCACGATGAGCTATTGGCGCGAATTGAGACGCAGTTAAGGTTGAAGGAGCTAGAAAAACAGCGCATTTTAGCTGAGAAGTTGATTACCATAAATCAGATAGTGGTGACGTTACAACATGAGATAACCAATCCCTTGACTGGAGTCATGGGGTATTCAGACGTACTACTTGCCAGAATGCGCGAACAGGAGTTAGCTCAAGCGGAGATTGAAGAGGCGCTCAAAGTTATTCGCGCTGGGGGAGAACGTATCAAGAATGTGATGGAAAAACTGAGAACTATCACTCATCCGGTCGTGAGTGAGTACTTCTCCGGAACTACGATGATCGATTTAGATAACAGTGCCTAACACTACAACGAGATTTCGTAACCGCGGTACTTTAGAAATGTCATTCTGAGAAGCACAGCGACGAAGAATCTCGGTTTAGGAAATAATAGTCCGCCGGAAAACGAGATTCTTCGCTCCCGCTGGTCGCTCAGAATGACATCCTAGCGCGAAGTCTAGTTGTAGTACTAACCGCGAGGGTTTTACACTTTGTCTTGGGAGATATAATTCTCGTGTGAACGAGCGCAGTGTCATCTTTTGAAAAACGCGGTATATAGGGTATAATTGTGGGTGACGGTTGAATTTGACCAAGTACATTTTGTGAAAGGGTGCAATTTATGAGTTGGTATTTGGTAATGTGTGAGGGGCCTTTTGAGGATAAGGCGTTCCCTCTGGAAAACAAAGAGATTACTATTGGTCGTGCTGGAGATAATAATATCATTATCAATGAGTCTCAAGTATCGCGGCATCATGCGCGATTAGTGGCTCAGGGAGGCGGCTACGTCGTTGAGGATTTGGAAAGCTCTAATGGGACGTGGATTAACTCCGCGCCATGTAATTATCCGGTGATGTTGCAATCGAACGATACTTTGCAATTGGGCGATAACGTCGTTTTGGTGTACAGCGATTCGCCGCAAGTTACGATTAAGCCCAAGAAAGTCAAGCCCGGTGACTACAAAGCCAGAGAGGAGATGACAAAAAGCGTCGCGCAGCAAGGGGTGCGGCTGTCCGATCATATAACTACGCGCGTCTTGCCGATTTACCTCATAGGGGCAATAGTTGGCATAACCGCGATTGTAGCTATCATCTTAGGCGTATCTATGGCTTCTCGCAATACCCCTACACCTACACCCATCAGTACCGCGATATCTAATCCTACATCTACTTCCGCGCCTATGATGGAGATAAAAACGAAAGTGCCAGCCTTGCCGACTACCACGTCGAGTGCGCGGACGGTGGATCGCCCGTTTGAGATCGCGGTCATGTCACGAGAATACGAGCCTTGGGGCTGGCCCGAGCATCCCGGGGGGTGCGCGGGACCATACGATGAAGATGATATCCAACAGCGATTTACTGTGAAATTGGTGTTCACCAATAATTCGTACCAACCAATACGCGGTGATTGGAGACCGCGGTTCGTTACTAACATTGGAACAGATTTGCCCACGTGTATGGTTGAATTTGACGATACGCCGATTAAACCGGGCGAAACCAAAGAGGTCTCTTTCTTCACCCATCTTCTGAAAGATAAGTGGGTTTCGAAGATGATCGTCGAAGAGGCTGATTATAAGTGGGAAACCTGCCTTGATGAGATGGGCAATCAGATTGAGTGTCCCGCGGAGGAGTAGAAAGCTGTAGAGTCGCGCATATGATAAAACGCGTAGTCACAATTCTATTAGTCGCGCTTGCTTTATCCCCCGCGGCACTGGTATCACCGTCGATAAAGATAGCTGAAATAAGGGATATGGACTTTTGGGGGGCGGGACAGCTAGAACAACGTCAGGGCAAGCGCGTTATTCACCTGCGAGGCACCCCTTATGAGATGGGATATCAACAGGGCGCGTTACTCCGAGAGGAGATTCGTGCCCTGTTGCGCGAATATCTATATGGACAGATCATCGTTGATTCTGGATATTCACACCTGTTGCTGCGGGACTATGCGCGGCGACATGAGACACATATTCCACCGTATTATCGCGAAGAGATGCGCGGTATCGCTGATGGCGCGGGCGTCGCTTACGCGGATATTTTGCTACTCAATACCATCTTGGATATGCTGAACGCGCCGCGGGGCAGTAATTTCGCGGTTTGGGGCGCAGCTACCAGCGATGAAAAATTGTTGCACGGCGTTAATCTGGATTTTTCCGCAGTCGAGATATTGACGCGGTATAGTGCGGTAAAGTTTTACTATCCGGAGAACGGACACAACTTCGTTTCCGTCAGTTGGGCGGGATTTTGCGGAGTATTGACCGCGCTTAACGATCAAGGGATATCATTAGGGGTGATGAGCACCCCTTCGAAAGACAGCGCGGAAAATGGGGTACCCATTGGCTTTTTGCTGCGCGATGCCGTTCAGCACGCTGCTGATGAGGATGAGGTACTGACAGCGATAGCCCGCGCGCCGCGCGCTGCCGGTTACAGCGTTGTGGTCGGTTCTGGGAAAAAGGATCGCGCTGTGGCAGTTGAATTCTCCGCCCATCGCTATGTCATGGTCGAGCAGGCAGAGACTGAACAGGGAGAAGATATAAAGGAATATCTCGTTCATACAGCTTATTATCTTGACGAGGAGATGTTCGCCCGGCGCGGCGCGGTCGCGCCGAATGATCCCAGTTGGGCACAGTATGACCGATTGGAACAACTGATTCGAGATAATTACGGATGGCTCGCGCCGCGCAAAGTGATGGACTTCTTGCATGACCGCCATGAGGTGACCGCGCAAGGTGTCGGCAGCTCGCACGCGGTCTTTAACTCGAATACTTTGTACAGCGTGGTGATGCACCCTACCACAGGAAAATTGTGGATAGCCATAAACGAAAAATCGGCGGCAAGCGCGCAGCCTGCTGCCGATTACACTGAGTTTGATTTATTGCATGAGTTGGGATACCGATAAGCGCCGCGGAACACAATCACTTATTGGCGCGTTGTTAATTGAACGCGGATAACGCAGATTGTCCTGATTTTCGCAGATTTTTTGTGCTGGGGCGCGGTTTATGCTCAACAAAAAATAAACGGATCACCTGATTTTACGTTTGATTTCTTCACGTTTTACGCATCACGCCCCCCGTATCACCGTTCCACCTCGGTCACTTCGCTAGTCATACGATTTATCTGCGCGTTGTACATCTCCCCTTCGGTGAATTCGCGCCATTCCTCATAGTTTGTTTTGTATGGGTAGGTCTCACCCTCATCGTCGGCGAAATGAACGATATACTTCTCAGTACGTTCCCCCTCGCGTTCTTTGTTCTTCAAATTCACCTCAGGCCATTCCGGCATTTTATCCGTTCCCGATGCGCGCTCGACGCGCTCGCGCTGCCAACGGTCTATCTCGTAGGTGTACTTCGTCTTGTACACCGGTTCATCGCGGTAGACCGGCGCTTCGTATTCCTCCGTGCGGTAGCGCGTTTCATATTTATCGCAATACACATCCTCGAAATAACCGTTCCCCAAATCTTTCTGGTCGCAGACATATTCACCAACTTTGACTCTTTCCTCAACCTGCCGCGATTTCGTCTCGTAATGGTCTATGACCTGGTCGTAATGATGTATCGCGCGTTCGGAGCTGAGTATGTCCGCGTCGGCGGGAAGTTCTCCCTCCCAACCTTCCTCCGTCAGTGTGTTCAGTCGCTCAATCTCAATGGTGCGTTCCCACTCGAACCCTGCGACGGTCAACTGCGCCTCGCGCGATGAGCACATCGCGAACGCGAAGCAGATGATGAGTAAGACCACGCCCACCGCGCCGATGATGGCGAATTTGCCCATGCCGCCTTTTGCGGCTGGCGCGGGAGGCGGCTCTCGTCGCGGTTTTTTAGCCGCTTTCTTTTTCTTCTTCTCGGATACTAATCCGGTCTCGCGTACCTCCGCACCCTCACGCGGCGCGCCGCAGCCTTTGCAAGTAGTCCAATGGGCGCGGTTTGAGTCGCCACAGTAGGGACATAGCCAATCGGGACCGGCTTTCGCGTCAGTCAACATCTGCTCATCGGTGACTTCGGGCGCGTCTTCGGGTAAGTAAAACTCGACATCTTCGTCGCGCGGTTTGCCACAACCGCGACAAACTACATCTCTGCCCAAGTTGCCCACGTAGCCGCACTG
>CAZSIG010000014.1:0-19164 GCA_964606195.1 uncultured Anaerolineales bacterium | reverse complement strand
CGCGCGAAGAAGTAAGCAATCTTAGCAGCCTTCAATAATTCTTGTACATCCAAAATCACTTTGGTATTGTGCGTTTTAGGAATAATCTGCTCGTAATTAGGAAAAGTTCCCTCAATCAATTGTGTTATCAAATCCACACTAGAGAGATGAAACAAGACCTGGCTCCGTTCTTCTGGAATGATGATTTCAACGGGCACTTCCTCATCTTCGTGCACCATCGGGATGATCCGACTTAATTCCGTCAAAGCCCGCGCCGGAATCAGCGCCTTAGCATCTAGATCATGTTCTGTCGACGCGGTGCGCACCGATAAGCGGAATCCATCCGCGGCTACCATCGTGATTGAGTTATCATGAAACTCAGTTAAGATACCTGTGAGCACCGGGCGGCTCTCTTCTGTCGCAGCCGCGAAAGAAACTTGGTTAATCATCTCGCGCAGGATAGAAGGAGAAATGGTTACGCGTTTATCAGTTTCAGTCAACTCTTCATAAGTGGGTAAAAGGGGAAACTCCTGCGCATCTATCCCCTTAATATTCGCCTCGTGTGAAGAACAGTTGAGGCGCAAGGTTTGTGTTCGCGTAACTAGCTCCATATCGACATGCTCAGGAGGCAAAGACCCCACAAAATCTGCTAACAACCGTGCCGGAACAGTTGTCGCTCCCTCTTCTTCTACCTTTACGCCAATCCAGCAATTAACCCCTATTTCTAGATTCGTTGCCGAGAGCTTCAACCGCGCTTCATCAGTCACCAGCATTATATTACTTAATACTGGCAAAGTACTACGCGTAGCAACGGCACGTCCAACTACGGAAATACCCTTTGCTAGGTTCTCTTGCGTGCAAGTTACTCTCATACAAGTTACCCTCCTTTACGCTATTGTTCTTTTCTTGAAGATAGCTATGCCTATAGCTACGCCGATTAAAATAATGAAACCGATCCTAGCAACCGCGGCACCTGACAAAGCAACGCCAGTGGGAGGTAAATCAGCAGGGGGCGCGACATGGAAACTAATACCATCAAGGTTAAAGGCAGCCTCAGAATTAGCATATCCCCACTTATCCCAACCGCGAATAAACAAAGTCACTTTCGATTCCGCGTTGGCAGGAATTTCAATACGCTCACTATAGCTTTCTAATCCCTCCAATTTCTCCATAGGATTCTCATGCCATTCTACATCCACCCAATCAGACTCTTCGAAACCCTCATAATCGGTGGAGCCGTCATAGGCAATCGCCCATTGAACCACATAACTCCAATCAGAGTTTTCGCGGCTACCTTTTGAGGAACGTACCGCGCCGTGCATGACTAGTTCATATTCATTACCCGGCTTGACCTCCGCTTGCTGATATATTCCCAAGAAATGATTCTTCGTTACCTCACTCTGGCTATGAGTATTTAATCCTAACAATTGTGAATATTCTCCATCGTAAAGGGTAGGCTTCCATGTATCCGGGCTCCAACCGTAGTTGGCAGCACCAGCATTATCAAATGCTGTCCAATATTCACCCACACCATTCTCATCAAAACCCGTTTCAAAATCACCATTTTTCAACAAGTTCGGACTAGCCGCGTAGCTAACAGTCCCTACTATAACTAACATGACGGCTACCAACAACACATTTAACAGGTTTTTTCGCGCTATCCAAATACGCGGCAAAACTTCACCTGAAGCCAATCTACTCACTAACTTTTGATTTTGCATTTCAGTCCTCCTCCTGAATCCGCCACTAAAAACTCTCAGAAAGCAACCGCTCGACATTGTCAATTTTATCACGATATAAACATAATGTCAAGTTGTGAAGTTCACTACTAAACAAAGTCTATGGTACCTGTTTACCACACTGAGGACAAAATTTAGAATTAGGTTTTAACTCCGCGCCACAAAAAGCGCAAAATTCTGCTTTGGCCGCACCAGCACTAGCCTTTTTCCCACAATGAGGACAAAAATCCCCCTCAAACGGCAGAGGTTCGCCACAATGAGGACAAGGATTAGACGTGGGAGGTGTTGGCGAACCAACAAGCGGCGCGGGCGAACCACCAGCACCAGAGGAGACAGGTTGAGAAGGAGAAAGCAACTTCGCGAGTTCTGCCTGAGCTTGCTCAAGCTCCTTCTCTCGCGTATTTAGGAGTGTTTGTACATCCAAAATATGCTTACATAGAGTATGCAATTCGGTATTCGCCAAACCACCGCTTTGATATAGTCCTAGCGTCTGCACGCCCAACGCTTGAGTCTTCTGCTCTATCTGCAACCGTAAACTTTCGACTTCCTTCTCCAAAGTTTTAACAAGCCGCCGCGCGTCGGACTCTGCCATCTGACGGCGTAGTCCATCTAAAGCAGACCGCATATGACCACCTTTATCCAGTTTTGATACCAAATCATCCGCGCTATCTTTTATACTATCTAGCAGATCCATCTTTCATCCTTTCCTAGACCCTTAAACTCGCGGTATCACTACACAATATTATACCCCTAATCCCCCAACTCAGCAAAACAAACTTAGATAAAGCTACTAAAAAGAAAAAGGCACAGAAATCCTGTGCCTTTTCCCATTTCTTCCTAATCTATGATTTTCACAATCTTAGCGTTTGGTGTATTGCTTGTCTTTACGTGCTCGCGGTAATCCAGGTTTTTTACGTTCTTTCTCTCGAGGATCGCGAGTTAAGAATCCTCCGCGCCGCAATGTAGAACGTAGATTCTCGTCGTATTTCAACAATGCACGCGCAATCCCCATTCTCGTTGCTCCGGCTTGTCCAGTTACCCCCCCCCCCCTAACTTTAACCATTATGTTAAATTTATTCCGTAATTCGGTAGCCAATAAAGGCGCCTCAATCACGATCCTATCTACATCACGCGAAAAATACTCATTCGCATCTTTATCATTAACGATAATATCCCCTTCACCGGGATACAACCGAACTCGCGCAACCGCCCGTTTGCGCCTACCCAAACCATTGTAATACTCTATAGTCATTCCATCCTCCTAATTAGCTGCTTATCTCTAGGGGCTTCGGTTTCTGTGCTTGGTGCGGATGCGCGCTACCTGCATAAACCTTGAGTTTCTTAATCATTTTGCGTCCCAAGCGGTTTTTGGGAAGCATACCACGCACAGCATGTTGTATAACCTTTGTAGGCTGGCGCGTTAACATTTCTTGCAAGGTTCTGCTCTTCAATCCCCCCAAATAACCACTATGGTGGTAATACCGCTTCTGAGCCAGCTTTTTACCCGTTACTTTGATTTTATCCGCATTAACGACGATAACAAAATCACCCGTATCCAAATGCGGAGCATAAATCGGCTTGTGCTTACCCTTAAGTATACACGCGATCTGCGTAGCAAGTCGTCCTAATGTTTGATCTGTAGCATCGACGACAAACCACTCGCGTTCTAAATCTGTCTTCTTAGTAGAATAAGTTCTCATGCTATCCTCTCTCAATTTCCAGCTTAGATCACGTAGCTATTCACCGAAAACCATAATTTACCTTAACCAAATAAAGTCCCTGTGGGGGAGCCTTCGGAGCTGCCAGACTTCTATCTTCTGATCTCAGCGCGGTTACGAACTCAGTAATAGACATCCTTCCTTCACCCACCCACAATAAAGAGCCCACTATACGCCTAACCAAATGCGAAAACGCGCCATTAATCAATAAATCAACATATATAAAACTATCAACTAGCGAACAATCTAGCGCATAAATTGATCGCACGGGTTGATCAACCTGACCACTAGCGAATGCCTCAAAACTTTGGTTACCACAAAGGTAATTGCCCGCGACACGCATAGCCATCAAATCAACCGGAGTGCTATAATGATATGCATAGTTTCTATATAACGGGGAACGCAACGGCTGATCAAGGATGACATAGCGATAATGCCTGCTGACAGCGCTATACCGCGCATGAAAGCCCATATCTACGTGACTTAGCTCACGTACAACTATATCCCTTGGTAACAAGGCATTAACGGCTCGTTGTAATTCATCACAACCTCTTTGCCAGACAGTAGTCAGATGTATTACTTGTCCGCACGCATGTACCCCCGCATCAGTACGTCCCGCGCCAATAATCCGTATTTGCTCTTGTGTAATTTGTAAAAGTACCCGTTCTAACTCCCCTTGAATGGTAGAACGATCTGGCTGCCATTGAAACCCAGAATAGTTGGTGCCATCATACTCAATAACAGCTCTAAACTTCCGAGTTTCTTCCTTCAAATTTACTCAACTAACTCCAAAAGAACCATCGGCGCGTTATCACCTTTCCGCGACCCCAACTTCAATATTCGAGTGTATCCGCCCGAACGATCCTTATGCAATGGACCTATTTCAGCAAACAAACTCTTGACAGCAACCGAATCCGGCAAATAAGATAGCGCCAACCGACGACTATGTAGACTTCCTTCCTTAGCCAGAGTTATTAATTTCTCCGCGTTTCCCTGAATAGCTTTAGCCTTAGCTTCGGTAGTTTTAATTCGTTTATATCGAAACAAATCTTTCAGTAAATTCCTATACAGCGCCCGGCGATGCCCGCCAGAGCGATTAAGCTTCTTTCCCGCTTTTCGATGTCTCATGTTAATTCACCTTCCGTACTGATGTTAAGGAACATCGCGTAAATACCCCCCATTTCATTCTCGTTCTTCGACGATTTTGAGGCTCCACGCAGTCAAGCTTCATTCCTAATCTTGCAAGAAGCCCTTCTCCCGCAAACTATCCTTTAGCTCAAGCAAAGACTTATCTCCAAAGTTACGGATAGAAAGCATCTCCTCATCACCATGCTTCAGTTTTTCCAATATCTCTCCCACCGTGGTAATGCCAGCGCGTTTCAAGCAATTATACGCCCTAACCGTCAAATCCAACTCTTCGACAGAAGTGTTTAGAGCATCAGTTGATGGTTCTGTTGGCTCCTCTTCAGGCTCAATTTCTATCAATGCTTCACCACTAAAATTAGCAATGATAGAAAACTGTCTTAATAAAATCTGCGCCGCGGCACTCAGAGCATCAGCAGGGCTAATTGTCTCATCCGTCCAAATATCCATAATAAGTCGATCGAAATTGGTCATCTGCCCAATTCGAGCACGCTCAACTTCGAAGCTCACTTTACTTATAGGACTGAAAATAGCATCTACTGGAATCTGACCAATAGAAAGCTTACCTCGTTCCGATGCAGTCGAATATCCGCGCCCGCGCTCCACTATCAACTCTATCTCTAACTCAGCTTCATCGGAGTCCACCGTCATTAACTCTAATTCAGGATTGACTATTTCCACTTCTGGTGGACATTCAATATCTCCTGCTGTGACGACTCCTTCATGGGAAACCTTAAGCCACAGTCGAATAGGCTCCTCTGATCGAGATTTCAAACGCAACTGTTTGATATTGAGGATAAACAAAGTCATATCCTCTTTAACATGAGGGATCGCCGCGAATTCATGATAAATATCGGTTACACGTAATGACGTAACTGCCGCGCCGGGCAGAGAAGATAATAACACCCTCCGCAGCGCGTTCCCCAACGTGACTCCGTAACCATTCTCTAGCGCGCCAATAACAAACCGCCCATAATTATCGGTACAGGCTTCGCACTCTATTTTGGGTAATACTATATCTAACAAAGATACCCTCCAGCTCAGCGAATTCACTCATTCATAATGAATAAAATCATTTGCCCATTATGTAATCGCATAATCATCTATCTATTATAGTACTCTACAATCAACTGCTCATCAAACGGCACAGAAATTTCTTCGCGATTTGGAATACTTAACACCTCACCAGACGCATTAGCCATATCCAACCGTAACCAGTCTGGTGGCGACACATGCGCTAACTCCTGTACAAGATCATTGAAATACGTAAGTTTCTTGCTTTGCTCGCGTACTTCAATTAAGTCACCCGGTTTCACCAATAACGACGGTATATTTGTCCTGCGCCCATTTACACAAAAATGTCCATGTTGCACTAATTGACGTGCCTGTGCCCGCGAAGTTGCAAAACCTAACCTAAATACCACATTATCCAAACGTCTTTCTAATGTGACGATAAGTGTAGCTCCAGTCTTACCAGGCATTTTAGCAGCTATCTTGAAGTATCGTCTAAATTGCCGTTCTAAAACACCATATATACGTCGCGCTTTCTGCTTTTCACGCAACTGTAAAGCATAATCAGAAACTCTGCGGCGAAATTGACTACTCTTTCCATGCATACCAGGGGGATAGTTTCTGTGCTCAATAGCACATTTACTTGAATAGCAACGTTCCCCTTTCAGAAATAACTTTTCTCCTTCGCGCCGACAAAGCTTGCAAACTGCTTTGGTAAATCTCGCCATTAAATCTCCTCCTAAATCAAACTCGTCGTTTTTTCGGGGGGCGACATCCGTTATGAGGAATAGGTGTTACATCCGTGATTGAAACAACCTTTATTCCCACTCCCTGAACAGCACGAATCGCGGCTTCGCGCCCCGGACCAGGCCCCTTCACAAACACATCCGCCTCGCGCATACCATGATCCATAGCTTGTCTAGCGACATGTTGTCCCGCCAATTGTGCCGCGAATGGTGTACTTTTTCGTGAACCTTTAAACCCTACTATGCCGGCACTCCCCCATGTAATAGCGTTCCCCTGTAAATCAGTAATGGTTATAATCGTGTTATTGAAAGTTGAATATATATGAACTTGCCCATGTGGCACAACTTTTCGCTCTCGGCGAGCTCTAGTCCTCTTTCTCTTACGCCCCATATTGCCTCCTAAATCAGCAAACTACAATAAACTCAATGCTTACCTATAAAAACAACACTGTCAGAACAAAAAACAGCCTGCTGATAACATGTAATACCTATTTCTTAATCCGAGATCGCTTTCTACCCGCTACTGTCTTGCGCGGGCCTCGCTTAGTCCTAGCATTAGTCCTTGTGCGTTGACCGCGAACTGGCAAATTACGCCTATGGCGCAATCCGCGATAACAGTTAATTTCTTGTAGGCGCTTTATGTTCATAGCCACTTCGCGCCGCAAGTCACCTTCAACCCTATATTCGCGGTTTACAGTATCCCGCAATTTACTAATTTCGCTCTCCGTTAAATCTCGAACACGTGTATCAGGATCGATACCCGTCCGCCCTAAAACTTCACCACTAGTAGTTCTGCCAATCCCATAAATATACGTCAGGGCAATTTCCACTCGCTTATTTCGGGGTAAATCCACCCCCGCGATCCTTGCCATATCCTTTCCTCCTAGAAAAGCTATCCTTGTCTTTGCTTATGTCGGGGATTTCTACAAATAATCCGCACAGCCCCTTTACGTTTAACAATCTTGCAATATTCACACCTTTTCTTCACTGATGGTTTTACCTTCATTTTCTCCACTCTCCTAAATCACATCAACTCGTCAATATCACCACTATCTCGCAATGTCAAAATCTCCGGGCCATCTTCAGTCACGGCTATAGTGTGCTCAAAATGTGCGGCCAATCGCTTATCTTGTGTAACTACCGTCCATCCATCCTCAAGAACGCAGGTTTTCCATGTACCCATAGTTAACATAGGTTCTAATGCAAAGACCATGCCCCCCTTAATACGCTTCCCCCGTCCCGGACGCCCATAATTAGGAAATTGAGGTTCCTCATGCATATCGCGCCCGATACCATGTCCCGTATACTCTCGAATTACCTCATACCCACATCGTTCTGCATAACGTTGGATCGCCCAAGAGATATCGCCAACGCGATTACCGATTTTCGAAAAGCGGATCCCCTCAACTAATGCTATACGTGTCACTTTAATCAGTTTCTGAGTTTTAGTACTGACTTTCCCCACTCCTATAGTTAGTGCAGAATCCCCCTGAAATCCATCCCAGATAACCCCTAGATCCAAACTTAAAACGTCACCATCTTTCACTGTTCTGTAGCCAGGAATACCATGAATAATCTCTTCATTTATCGAAGTACAAACACTAGCAGGAAATCCTTGATAACCGTTGAAAGAAGGAACAGCACCGCGCTCAGTGATAAACTCCGTAGCCCAAATATCAATCTGTGCTGTAGACACTCCAGGAACCACGCGTTCCACAAGCATCTGCAAAGTATCTGCTACTAATCTCCCCGCTCGACGCATAATAGCCAACTCCGCGGGAGACCTGAGAAAACCCATCACTTCAAAAAGCCTTCGTAGTTACGCATTAACAACTGAGCCTCCAATTGTTTCATCGTATCTAAAACCACACCGACTACAATCAACAACCCAGTGGAGGTGATTAGCATTGTTTGCGTCTCTGTAACATCGCGCACCAACCAAGGCAAGATTGCTACCAATCCTAAGAACAACGCGCCCACTAATGTGATCCGTTGTAATACACCATTAAGATAATCTTCTGTAGGCCTACCCGGACGGATTCCCGGTACAAAACCACCCTGGCGACGCAAAGTGTCTGCCAAGTTTTGTTGGCGGAACATAATATCGGTATAAAAATAAGTAAACCCTACCACCATGAAAAAGTACATTATCCAATACACATTACCAGTTGTATTAAAAACGCTACTAATTGTCCTGGCGATACTATTCACCACTTCGCTACCAGTGTACTGGAAATAACTCGCCACAATACCTGGGAAGATGAGAATAGATTGAGCGAATATAAGAGGAATCATTCCCGCGGAATTCACTCGCAACGGCACATGAGTGCTCTGTCCACCATATATTTTATTACCGCGAACGCGCTTACCATATTGAACTGGAATACGTCGTTGTCCTTCCTGAATCACTACAATTCCGGCTACAGTGATTACAGTTATGATAGTGAAGAACACTAAACCGCGATAATCACCGCTAGCTATCATTTGTCCAATTCTTTGAGGCATCTGCGCGACTATACCCCCAAAGATGATTATGGATACCCCGTTACCAATTCCTTCCTCTGTAATCAACTCACCCAACCAGATTGCAAATATAGTTCCTGCTGTCAAGGTAGTAAGCGTAGCAATTGTTGGCAAAATAGTTGCAGGAGCGAGACCAAAATTAGCCAAAACACCCTGGCGCTGCAAAATAGTAGATTGTCCAAAACCCTGTAATAATGCCAAAGGGATAGTCAAATAATTTGTATATTGATTAACCTTATTTCGGCCTGCTTCTCCTTCTTTCATCAACTCTTCTAGTTGAGGAATAATGGGCATCAACAACTGAAAAATAATCGACGCGGTAATGTAAGGGTATATCCCTAACGCCATGATTGAAAAATTAGACATGGCACCGCCAGAAAACATGTTCAACATTCCTAACAACTGGTTCGTCTCGAACAATTGCCGCAACCCCTCAGCATTCACCCCCGGAACAGGAATATGCGCTGCCAGGCGATAGATCACTAATATTCCCAAAGTAAATAGTAACCTACGCCGCAAGTCAGGCAATCGTAGCGAGTTAATCACTCCTTGCAACATTCTAGCTAATTCCTCCCAACAAAGGGTATCTCTTCTGCTACTCCGCCAGCCGCTTCAATCTTGCTACGAGCACTAGCAGAAAATTTATGTGCTTTAACTGTAATAGCGCGTTCCAATCCACCGCGCCCTAGTATTTTCACCGGTTTTTTGGTAGATTTTATAATGCCAACTTCTACCAAAACCTCAGGAGTAATTTCAGTTTGTTCAATACGATCCAATGTATCTACATTAACAGGTACATACTCTACTCTAAAAAAGTTATTGAATCCTCGCCGATAGGGAAGCCGTCGGACTAGAGGCATTTGTCCGCCTTCAAAGTAGGGGCCCTTACCTCCACCAGAACGCGAATTCTGTCCCTTTGTACCGCGTCCGGCCGTCTTCCCTTGTCCTGCGGAGATGCCGCGAGCCACTCGCTTACGATCCTTCTTGGCTCCTTTAGGCGGTCGCAAATCATGCAATTTCACTGGATAACCCCTCCCCTCTTGTCACAACCTGACTAAATAATACCCAAACTATTATTGGGAAGCCTATACTTCTTCAACTCGCACCAAATGACTCACTTTAGCTATCATTCCCCTAATAACCGGAGTGTCATCATGTACCACATTAGAGTGCATTCGGTGCAATCCAAGAGCTTTAACCGTCCCTTTTTGTTTCTTAGAATACCCAATACTGCTCTTAACTAAAGTCACTCTCAATTTTCGGTTGCTCATTGTGACACCTCCGCCTCTAAATGCTGTGATGCCCAAGGAGGTGAAACTAATTCTATTGGTCTACCGCGCAATCTAGCAACCTCTTCCACATCTCTAAGTTGTTTCAGTGCTTCAAAAGTAGCTTTAACCACATTCAAGATATTCGCGCTCCCCAAACTCTTAGTCAGAATATCTTTTACACCTGCGGCTTCCAAAACTGCACGCACACCACCACCAGCAATAACCCCCGTACCAGAAGAAGCGGGGCGCAACAGAACTTTTGTAGCAGAAGCCCGCGCTGTAACCTCATGTGGGATTGTCCGCCCTATCATGGGGACTCTAATCATATCTTTCTTAGCCCTATCAATTCCCTTACGAATAGCATTAGGAACCTCATTCGCCTTGCCTATACCAATTCCCACACGCCCTTTTCCATCACCTACTACCACAACCGTTCGAAAACTAAAATTTCGTCCGCCTTTAACCACCTTAGATGTGCGCGCGATATCAACTACTCGCTCGGTCAGTTCTTCTTCCTCTTGTCGAAATTTTTTTCTCGCCATTATTCCTCCATGATAGCCCTACAGGAATTTTGCTTTAATATCACCAATAATAATATCCTACTTAAAATTCTAATCCACCTTCGCGCGCGCCTTCTGCTAACGCCTTAACTCGCCCATGATATTTATAACCGCTACGGTCAAAAACCACCTTCTTCAATCCCTTCTCTAAAGCACGCTTTGCTACGAACTCCCCTACAACTCGAGCTTGCTCGGTCTTATCCTTACCATCAAGTTGTGGCGCGATTTCAGCCTCAAGCGTAGATGCCGCGACAAGAGTATTCCCTTTAGTATCATCGATAACCTGGGCATAGATATGCCGCGAACTTCGAAAGACGTTCAAACGGGGACTTTCAGATGTCCCTTTTACTCTCGCCCTTACTCTTCTATGCCTACGCTTACGTGCTTCTTCTTTATTAAAGGCCTTTATCATATCCTAATTCCCCTCTCACTATTATCCTGTCTTACCAGCTTTCCTGCGCACGTATTCACCTTCGTATCTAATACCTTTGCCCTTATATGGCTCCACAGACCGTACATCCTTAATATTTGCCGCGATCTGCCCCACTAATTCCTTATCAGGTCCCTTAACTGTTATTCCACGATAGTTCTTATGGATCTCAAAAGTTATTCCTTCAGGAGGGTCAAATATGACTGGATGCGAATGCCCCATCCTTAGAACTATAGAATCACCGCTAGCTTCAACGCGATAGCCAACTCCCTCTATCTGTAATACCTTTTGAAACCCTTCAGTCACGCCCATAATCATATTAGCTAGCAGAGCTCGCGTCGTTCCATGCAAAGCGCGATTTCGTCGATCATCCGAAGGCCTGCCAACCTTAATATGACCATTTTCCATCTCTATGGTCATACTTGGGTCGAAAGAGCGTTCCAGTTTTCCCAGCGGGCCCTTGACCGTAACGCGATTATCTTCTTGTATATTCACTTGAACTCCCGAAGGTATCGGGATCTCCTTCTTGCCAATCCGAGACACAGCAACCTCCTACATGAATAATCACACTGCTTAACGCAATGTATCACTCTCTTTTACCACACGTAACACAAAACCTCGCCCCCTACACCCAAACGCCGCGCTTGACGATCAGTCAATAAACCTTTAGGGGTAGATAATATTGCTACACCAATACCGCTAAGCACCCACGGAATTTCCTCTTTACCTTTATACACCCGACATCCCGGTTTACTGATCCTTTCCAAACCAGTAATTACAGGATTATTATCCTCATCGTATTTCAACAATATTTTAATTTGGCGGAAAGACCTATGCTTGACCAAGTCATACCCTACTATAAATCCTTCCTCCTTCAAAATTCGCGCTATATCTAATTTAATATTAGATAATGGCACCAAAGTCGAATCATGACGCGCCTGCTCGGCATTCCTAATACGAGTCAACATATCCGCGATAGGATCACTAACACTCATTCCCCATACTCCTTAGTAGTCGTTTTTAAAGTGCCCTATAAATCACCCAAATCATTTTTACCAACTAGATTTTCGCACACCAGGAATTAATCCCTGGGACGCTAATTCCCGAAAACAAATACGGCACATCTTAAACCGGCGCATATATCCTCGCGGCCGACCACAACGCTGACAACGATTTCGCACTCGCGTAGGGTATTTCCGTCTAGTTTCTCGAATTATCATTGATTTCTTAGCCACGTTCCCTAATCCTCTCTTTGCAAAACCAGCACAAAATAACTGACCTAAACAACACCTAATTACTGCCTTCTAAAAGGCATTCCCATCTTATCTAGCAATGCGCGTGCTTCTTCATCGGTGGCAGCCGAGGTTACAATAGTTATACTCATACCGCGCACCTTATCAATATCATCATAACTAATTTCTGGCCACACGAGTTGTTCTCTCAATCCCAAGCTGTAATTACCACGCCCATCAAAAGCGTCTCTTGACACCCCGCGAAAGTCCCTGCGACGTGGCAACGCTGCATTACATAAACGATCGAAGAAAGCGTACATTCTATCTCCACGCAAAGTCACACTCAAGCCGACACTACTACCAGCCCGTAATTTGAAACCCGCAATAGATTTCTTTGCGCGACGCACTACTGGTTTTTGTCCTGTAATCACTTCTAAATCACGCGATGCCGCATCCAGAGTCTTCACATCCTGTAACGCCTCCCCCATACCAATATTGACAGAAATCCTATGCAATCGGGGTACCTGCATTACATTTTCATACCCAAACTCTTCCATTAACGCTGGAAGCACCTCTTTTAAGTAAAGACTTTTCAATCTGTTCATCACTACATCAACTCCTATAACGCATTAACCTAAGCTAATGTATCTCCACACCGCTTGCACACGCGTAATTTAGTACCATCGGGCATTACCTCATACCCTATACGCGTCGGTCCCTCACAACTCTTACACACAACCCCAACATTAGAAATGTGAATAGGTAACTCCATCTCCACAATGCCCGCCTGGCTCTGCATTTGCCCAGTAGGACGCTGGTGTTTCTTAACCAGATTTACCCCCGCTACCACTACCCGGTCGCTATTTTTATCACGCAGGCGTTTTCCAGCCATCTTACCTTTACGGCGCGGAGTAATCCAGCCTTTCACCACGCGTTGTACTACACCGCGTCTCCCTTTGTCCTCTCCTACTAGTACTTCAACCGTATCACCCTTATGTATCTTCATTTCTCATCTCCTCACAAAACCTCTGGTGACAAAGAGACTATCTTCATAAAGCCTTTTTCTCGCAATTCGCGAGCCACAGGGCCAAAAATACGCGTTCCTTTAGGTTCTTTATATGTATCCACTATAACCGCCGCGTTGTCGTCGAAACGGATATAAGAACCGTCGTTACGACCATACTCCTTAGCAGTACGCACAATAACGGCCCGCACCACTTCACCTTTTTTTACCATACCTGCAGGCGCCGCCTGCTTCACTGAAGCTACCACAATATCTCCAATACGAGCATAACGGCGACGCGATCCACCCAACACCTTAATACACATTAACTCTTTGGCACCAGTATTATCTGCTACCCTGAGTCTAGTTGTCGTCTGAATCATGTTTCTCGCCTCTCCAAGATTTCTATCACCCGCCAACGTTTTTCCTTACTTAACGGACGCGTTTCCTCCATTCGTACCAAATCACCCTCATGGCACTCATTACCCTCATCATGAGCCTTATACTTCTTAGAACGTTTGACAACCTTATGGTACAATCTATGGCGCGCCATCCTCTCTACCACCACAACCACTGTCTTATCCATCTTGTCACTGACAACGCGTCCAACCCTCGTCTTTCGTTTGCCTTTCACTGTATACCGCCTCCTAATCTCGTGGTTAATTCCTTATTGATTCGCCAATGCCTTTTCTCGACGTACTGTTTTTAAACGCGCTATATCTCGGCGAACTTGGCGCAGACGGTTCGTATTCTGTAATTGCCGCGTTGCCAGTTGAAACCGCAGGTTAAACAGTTCTTGATACGCTTTACCAATCTCTTGTTCCAATTCGTCAGCAGTTAAATTACGTATCTCTCGCGCTTCCATTTGTCTTCTCCTTAAGCTACATCCTCACGCATAACAAACTGCGTTTTAACCGGCAATTTGTGAGAAGCCAACTGCATAGCTTCACGTGCCAACTCCGGACTAACACCTGATAACTCAAATAAAACTCGACCGGGCTTTACTACAGCAACCCAATGATCTAGTGCACCTTTACCACTGCCCATTCTAGTTTCTGCCGCCTTTTTAGTAACAGGTTTATCAGGAAAGATGCGAATCCACAACCTTCCGCCGCGCTTGACACATCGCACAATAGCGCGTCTCGCTGCTTCAATCTGACGACTTGTAATCCAGGCACATTCTAAAGATTGTAAACCATACTCACCAAAACTTAATTCATTCCCGCGCATGGCTTTGCCTTTCATGCGACCACGGTGAGCCTTACGATATTTCACCCTTTTAGGCATCAACATAGTTAATTTCTCCCTTACTTGTACTTATTTTCACCATTTAATGTATATACGGTAGCGCAAGTACAAGCATAACGGTTTTCAATCTCCTTATGGCTTCCCTCTTTTCTTTAAAGAAACCCGCCCCTTGCTAAACCCCGTTACATTTGCAAAACAATGGTGATTAAGAAGCGCCACCCGCCAAACTCAAGCCAGCAGTTTCCTGTTCAGAAGTGGGTAAGACTTCCCCTTTATAAATCCAAACTTTTATACCTATACGTCCAAAAGTTGTCAATGCTTCCGTAGTTGCATAATCAATAATGGCGCGTAAAGTATGACGCGGTATACGGCCCTCGCGTGTCGTCACGCTACGTGCCATCTCTGCCCCACCTAGACGTCCTGAACAAGTTACCATTATCCCTTTCGCGCCCATCTTCATAGCACGTCCTACAGCCTGTTTCATGGCACGCCTGTAGGAAATACGCCGTTCAATCTGAGCAGCAATATTCTCGCCAACTAGGTAAGCATCCAGTTCTGGCTTGGTCACTTCTACCACATCTAGCTTCACTAGCTTACCCGTCAAGTCTTCCAACTTGCTCTTCATCGCTTTTACCGCGACCCCTTTGCGCCCAATGATAATACCCGGCTTAGCAGTATGAACAGTGATAATTATACGCTTCGGGAACCGCTCGATTTCTATCTTGGAAATTCCAGCCGGAGACATCTCTCCGCGTATTGTATTACGAATATCCAGATCCTCTAACAACAAATCAGCGTATTTATCCCTATCCGCATACCATTTAGCCCGCCAATCCTCTATTACTCCCAATCTAAAACCAATGGGATTTACTTTCCGTCCCAAATTGGCCTCCTTCTTAACGATTTAACTTAATATAGCAACTACTGAATTAAACTAAACTTCAAATCCCTCAATTTCTTCAAGCACTACGGTGATATGTGATGAGCGCTTCAATACTGGCTTAAACCGCCCCCGCGCTCCAAATCGACCGCGCTTAGCAGTAGGACCTTGGTCTGCCATAACACGAACTATATACAACTCGTCCATCCCCAATCCATAAATATCATCTGCATTAGCTGCGGCAGACTCTATCGCCTTAGATACTGGCACGCTAGCAGCTTTGGATACAAACTTCAACGTATCCAGCGCATGATCAACCCGCATTCCGCGAACCAAATCTACCACCAACCGTACTTTACGTGGGGACATCGGAATATATTTTGCAACTGCTCTTACCTGTACTCCTGCCATGCGACCTCCTAAATCCGACGCGTAACCCTTTCTTTCCTAATATGTCCTCTAAAAGTACGCGTTATAGCGAATTCTCCCAATTTATGCCCCACCATATTCTCAGTTATGTACACTGGTATATGATGCCTTCCATTATGTACCGCGATAGTATGTCCAACCATCTGGGGGAAAATCGTAGATGCCCGCGACCAAGTTTTAACTACACTTCGTTCTCCAGTTCTATTCATTTGCTCAATCTTACGGAGCAATTTGGGGTCTACAAAAGGACCTTTCTTCAACGATCTTGACATCCCAACCTCCTCAAACTTATATCAACAGGAAAAACAACCTTAATAGCGTTTATCCTTATCACCTCTTCCTAGCGCCGCTTCTTGGAACGACGCCGCACTATCCATTTATCAGTCCGCTTATTGCACCTAGTCTTATACCCCAAAGTAGGTTTCCCCCAAGGAGACTTAGGTGAAGGCATACCAATTGGCGCTCGCCCCTCACCCCCACCATGAGGATGATCACGCGGCGTCATAGCAGAACCACGCGTCTTAGACCTTCTACCCAACCAGCGCCTTCGACCAGCCTTTCCCAATTTGATGTTACCATGATCTACATTCCCAACTTGTCCAATAGTGGCCATACAACGCATATCTATCAACCGCACCTCACCAGAAGGTAAACGTATCTGGGCATAAGCACCCTCCTTAGCCACTACTTGAGCTGCCGTACCAGCAGAGCGTACAAGCTGTCCACCTCCACCTATTTGCAGTTCAACATTATGAATCATAGTTCCTAATGGAATGTTAGCAATAGGCAAGGCGTTACCTACTCGTACTTCTGCCTCAGAACCAGCCATCACCATATCACCAACTTGCAACCCCAAAGGTGCAATAATATATCTTCGCTCTCCATCTGCATACAACACTAAGGCTATACGCGCGGAACGATTTGGGTCATACTCAATAGTTTCAACTTTGGCAGGAACATTCAACTTATCACGTTTAAAATCAATTATGCGGTAACGACGTTTGTGCCCCCCACCTCTATGCCTGACAGTTATCTTGCCCCTTACATTACGTCCTGCTTTGCTGCGCCATGGTGCCAACAATGCTTTATGTGGTTTAGTACGCGTAATCTCCTCAAATGTAGATACGCTCATATCGCGCCGGCCCGGGGAGGTCGGTTTATAAATCTTAATTCCCATAACTCCTACACTCCATCAAAGAACTCAATACGCTGATCAGCCGCTAAACGTACTACTGCCTTTTTCCAGGGTTTAGGGTTGCTAACATATCGCCCATAACGGCGTCGTTTACCTGGCACCTTTATCATCTGTACAGAGATAACATCAACCCCAAATATTTTCTCCACGGCTTCTCTGACTTGAATCTTATTAGCGCGCCAATCAACCTTAAAAACATATTGATTGTTATATGCTCGTAAAAGATTGCCTTTCTCTGTAACAAGAGGACGCTCTATTACATCGTAAACATTCATAATCATCCGCTCCTAAAAATTAGCCTAGAATCCCTTCCACGATTTCTAACGCGTCCAAAGGCATTATTACATACTCAAACCCTAACAAATCTCGAACGTTCAAATAATTAGACCGCAACGTTTTCACGTCAGGGATATTATTCGTCGCCAAGGTCACATTATCATCGCGATCTGCAAGGAGAACTAACGCGCTACCATATACTTCTAAACTATCCAAAATCGTCAGTATTTCCCTGGTACGCGGCTGAGACACATCCAATTTATCAATTACGACTAACTGATTCTCCGCTAACTTAGCAGAGATAGCAGACTTTAAAGCCAATCGACGCATCTTTCGTGGCATCTTCTGAGTATAATCCCGTAACTTAGGTCCGAAAACAGTTCCACCTCCACGCCATTGCGGTGCCCTAATAGATCCTTGTCGCGCGCGCCCTGTGCCTTTCTGTCGCCAAGGCTTTCGTCCGCCGCCCCTAACTTCTTTTCGCGTCTTAGTTTTGTGTGTTCCTTGTCGCGCATTAGCTAACTGACGCACTAGCGCCTGATGCATTACAGCCTCATTTGGAACTACTCCGAAAATATCGTCGCGCAACTCCACTGTCTTGATTTTTTCACCAACTGTGCTATATACAGGTACTTGCATCACCACTCTCCTTGTCATCAGCCTCTAAATAGTTAAAATGGCTTACTACCTATTCCGCTTAATTTTGGGGCTTGGTTGTGGAATGTATTACAAGTAATCCATTATTCGCGCCGGGTACACTACCTTTAACAGCCAACAAGTTACGTTCCAAATCAACCATGACCACCTGTAACCGTTGCACAGTTACTTTTTCATGCCCCATATGTCCGGGCATTCTTTTCCCCTTACCAACCCAACCAGGAGTAGAACCAGAACTGATCGCACCGACCGCACGCAAACGATCTGATTGTCCATGTGTACGCGGACCACCTCTAAATCCATACCGCTTGACCGCCCCTGCAAACCCTTTTCCCTTAGAGGTTCCCTTCACATCAACTAACTCATCCTTCTCAAAAATATTAACTCTGACTTTCTGACCTACTTCGTATTGCTCAACATTATCAACACGAATCTCGCGCAAGTGACGAAGCGCAGGCAAATTATTCTTTCTCAAACGCATCCATTCAGCATTAGAAAGCTTCCGCACCTTTGTTTCTTGGTATCCTAGTTGAATCGCGCTATAACCATCTTTTGCCTCAGTCTTCACTTGAGTGACAAAACACGGACCAGCCTCAATAATAGTTACAGGAACAGCCAGACCTTGCTCATCAAAAACCTGAGTCATACCAACTTTACGACCTAAAATCCCCTTCATCTTCACTTACACCCCAAATCCAGTTATTGTCTCGATAAGCAACTACAATTTAATCTCAATATCCACACCCGCGGGTAAATTGAGTCGCATCAAAGAATCGATCGTTTTCTGACTAGGTTCGAGCACATCGATCAATCGCTTGTGAGTGCGGATCTCATATTGATCGCGACTATCTTTATCGATGAAAGTCGAACGCATAACTGTAAATTTCTCTATTTTCGTAGGTAATGGTACAGGACCAACTACCACCGCGCCAGTGGTTTCTGCAGCATCTACAATCTGCTGCACCGATTGATCCAACACTCGATGATCATAAGCTTTCAATCGTATTCTTATTTTCTGTTTAGCCATAGCAACTCAACCCCAATCACTAAAAACTACTCAACGATCTTGGTGATTACGCCCGCGCCAACCGTGCGCCCACCCTCGCGAATCGCAAAATGCGATC
>CAZSIG010000013.1:13632-19782 GCA_964606195.1 uncultured Anaerolineales bacterium | reverse complement strand
ATCACTTTCTTGACTTCTTTGCCTTCTAGCCGCTGTTTAATCTTCTCGGCGTTGAGAGCTAACTCCTTCGCCGCGTCCTCCGAAATAGAGATGGGAACTTCGGCGCGGTCGCGCACTTTGCTGTTGATTTGGATGACGAGAGTGATAGTGTCTTCTTTCGCTAGTTCAGGATCCCAGGTTGGCCAGCTCTGCAGGTGAACGCTGTACTCGTATCCAGCCCGCGTCCAGAGTTCTTCAGCGATGTGGGGACAGGAAGGCGCGATTAGTAGCATCAAGGTTCGAGTTGCCTCGTTCCAAGCCTCAGTCTCAACTATTTTCGCATCTTTGATTTTGATGAGGTAGTTATTGAATTCCATCAGCGCGGCGAGCATGGTGTTAAATTTAAACGCTTCCATGTCCTCCGTCACTTTCGCGATCGTCTGGTGCGTCTTGCGCCGCAATTCGGTAATGGCATCATCCGCCAGCTCTACTAAAGCAGGTTGTGGCTCATCGATAATTACGCCCCACACGCGGCGCAGAAAACGATCTATCCCCTCGATACCTTGACTGTTCCACGGACCACCTTCATCCCAGCGGCTGAGGAACATTAGATAACCGCGCACTACATCCGCGCCATACTGCTGTACCAAATTATCGGGGGCTACGACATTACCGCGAGATTTCGACATCTTTTCATGATCTTCTCCGAGGATTATGCCCTGATTGTATAATCTCAGCATCGGCTCGTCGAAATCTACCAGTCCCATATCCCGCATCACTTTGGTCCAAAATCGCGTATATAGCAAGTGCATCGTCGCGTGCTCGATGCCTCCAGTGTACAGGTCTACTGGTAGCCAGTATTCTCCCTTTTCAGGGTCAATGGGCTGATCGCCATCGTAGTAGGGACTGACGTAAGCATATTGATACCATGATGAGCAAATGAATGTATCCAGCGTATCAATCTCGCGCTTCGCGGAGCCACCGCACTGTGGGCAAGTAGTGTGCAGAAACTCTTCGTGGTATTTCAGCGCGTTCTCCCCAGATTTAGGGATAACCGCGTCTTCGGGAAGTAGTACCGGTAAATCCTCTTCGGGTACTGGCACAATCCCACACTCATCACAGTAGATGATGGGAATCGGACAGCCCCAATAGCGTTGACGGCTTACTAGCCAATCGCGTAGGCGGTAGTTGACGGCGAAATCACCCGCGCCGCGTTCTTGCAACCACTTTGTAACCTCTTCTTTGGCGACATCACCCGGTGTCCCAGTGAATTCTTTAGAGTTTATCATGGTGCCGTATTCCGCGTGGAACAATACATCGTGATAATAATCGTAATTGTACAGCATTTCCATAGTTGTCCGTATTTTCTCGAAGCGCGACTCGATATCCTGACAGCGATGTAGTATCTTCGCGTCTGCCTCCGGCGAATTCAAATCTATCGTCGCGTCATCGAAGACGAAAGTCCACCGTGCGCCGACAATCTCGCACCAGTTACGCGGCAGAATATGCTGTTTAGCGATCTCGATATATTTCTCGATCTGCTCGTCCCCTTTTAGTGTGATGTATTGGCGTAGGTTACGCGTCTCATAGGGAATACCAGCCTCCGATAGCGCGGGAATGAACCCATTTTTCATAGAGCCGGGGATGACTACACTCTTCGCGACGCGGTCAGGACGATCGATGACCGGAATAATCGAGAGTCCGAATTTGATAGCGAATTCAAAGTCGCGCTCGTCGTGGGCGGGAACAGCCATGATCGCGCCGGTGCCGTAAGTCATCATCACATAATCGGCGATCCAAATTGGAATGCGCTCCTCGTTGACCGGATTGATGGCGTACGCGCCGATGAACACACCGGTCTTTTCCTTATCCGCGCTCATACGCTGGATTTCGGTTTGCTTACTGGCTTGTTTTTGGTAATCCTCTACCACGTTTCTGTATTTCGCGGTAGTCAGTTTGTCCACCAGCGGGTGCTCCGGCGCGAGTACCATGAACGTCGCGCCCCACAGTGTATCGGGACGCGTGGTGAAAACTTCTATTTCATCATCCTCTTCAGATTTGAAGATTACATTGGCGCCCTCACTTCGCCCAATCCAGTTGGTCTGCATTGTTTTGACGCGTTCTGGCCAGTCGATTTGGCTGAAGTCCAGTAGTTCATCCGCGTAGTCAGTAATTTTGAAGAACCATTGTTCTAGCTCTTTACGAATGACCGGCGTATTGCACCGTTCGCAGTGGCGATCTTCGCCCCAAACCTGCTCGCGTGCTAGAGTAGTGTTACATGAGGGACACCAATCTACTGGCGAATACGCCCTATATGCCAGCCCCATTTCATAGAATTTCAAGAAGAACCACTCGCTCCATTTGTAGAAGCCGGGCAAGCAGGTAATCGCCTCGCGGTCCCATGCCCACATGGCGCCCATAGAACGAAGTTGCTGGCGCATGTTTTCGATGTTGCTCATCGTCCAGGTGTAGGGGTGAATACCGCGGTTTCGAGCGGCGTTTTCTGCTGGCAATCCAAACGCGTCGAACCCGATGGGAAAGAAGACGTTGTACCCTTGCATCCGTTTGTACCGCGCCCGCGTGTCAGATGGTGACATCGCGTACCAATGTCCCAAGTGTAGATCGCCGCTGGGATAAGGTAACATGGTCAACGCGTACCATTTTTCTTTATCCGAATCTTCTACCGTTCTGTATAATCCATCTTCTTCCCATTTTTGTTGCCATTTAGTCTCTATATTTTGGGGAATATATTTATCTTCCACGTATCTCACTCCTTATAATTACTACTCGATGATTGCCACATGAAAAGACCTCCTCTGTTAGGAGGAGGTCTCAATATATTTAATAATCATCACGCGGTTCTGTTACTATTTCCTCCCAACACCAACTAGCCCCTAAATTTTGTTAGGAGCGCCAAAAGCAATAAGCTGAGAGCCAAGTTCAGAGGGAAGAAATTTACATTCATTAGTTATTTAGACCAACCTTGTTGATTTCCTTAGCAATATGATACACTATAATTTGTAGATTTGCAAATTTGCAGTTTTACTATGGTAAGGAACGTGTTCGAGGTTATTCGTTAAGAAATTTGCATCATATCAATTTCCGCGTTACAATATGCGCTTGTGTGGCTCACTGGCTTTACATCCATATCTTAACCGGCGCGGTATCGAGAAGATGATCGGAATAGTTTTAGCTACTCATGGTAAAATAGGAACAGGGTTGTTGAGTGGTGCCGAGGCGATTTTGGGAAAACAGTCTCAAATACGCGTTTTGGAGTTGGATGAAACTGATAATCTGGAGATTTTTAGCCGCAAAATGGCTGAAGCTATCGCCGAAATCGATGATGGGGACGGGGTATTGGTACTAGCTGATTTAATGGGTGGAACTCCCGCGAATGCAGCTTTGCTTAATTTACATACGAGAAATAGTGACGCGGTATCTGGGGTTAATCTCGCGATGTTGCTTGAGGCACTTTTAAATCGCGATACTCTGGATTTACCAGAGTTGACTGAAGCCGCAATTCTTGCTGGTGTAAATGGTATTAAAAGATTGAATATCGGTGAACAACAGGTGGGCAATATTTGAGTTGGCAAAATAGTGGTTTTGTGGTATACTTTTCTGACGGTATGGCAACGGAATGGTTACAATAGCGCGACGTGTTTTGGGATTTGGATTAGGCTGGGGACTGGGATGGCTCATTGAACGTTCGTTTACATGGTTCGTAAGTTTGTTATTTCCGAAGAACGCGAAATTGAAGACAACCCTGACAAAATCTGTAGTTTTCTTGTTGGCGCGTTGGGGGATACTGGTAATCGTTATTGGAACTATTTTTTGGCTTTGGCGTGATTCCATTTTATTTCTGGCTTTGGGGTTGTTGGTATATCAAACTACGCGGTTAATGCGCATGATTCTTTCTCCTCAAAGTTATGGAAAGATAGAAAATGGTGACTGAATCAGACAAGGTTAATTGGAGGTTTGTATGCATGTTACAGTAAGCATGCCCGCGGAGGTATTATTCTATATCGGCGGTTTTGGATTCACTAATACTATGTTGACAACGCTGATTATTATGGCTTTTCTAGTCGGCATAGCTTGGTGGACTGGGCGCGATCTCTCTATCAACCCTGATAGCCGTTGGCAGATATTTGTAGAAATGATCGTTGATTTTTTAGGAGGGTTAAGTGATGTTTTGGGAAATAAACTATCCAGACGATTGTTCCCGATCATCGCGACCCTTTTTATTTTTATAATTGTCTCCAATTGGTCTGGTTTGCTACCTTTTATGGGACATGCTTTGGTGATTGAGCGCGCGGTAACAGATCATCATGAAGTTGAAGTAGAGCACGAAGAAGTAGAACATGAGGCTGCTGAAGACGTTCATGTTGAAGAAGAACATGGTAACGTAGAAGAGATTCCTGTATTCCGCGCCCCCACAAGTGATTTTAGCACAACCGTCGCGTTGGCACTTATAGCCATTGCTATCGTGCAGTTTTTGGGCGTGCAGTACAACGGTGTCGGAGGTTATTTGAAACACATGGCGGATCCACCGTTTTTGTTTCCTATCCATATCATAAGTGAGATTTCACATGTGGTTTCGCTCGCGGCGCGATTGTTCGGCAATATATTTGGGGGCGAGGTGCTGATGGCGGTGATATTTGCTATCGCGCCATGGGGTATTCCAGCAGTATTCATGGGAATTGAGACTTTGTTTGGGTTTATTCAGGCATTGGTATTTTCAGTATTATTTATAGTGTATGTAGCGTTGGCTGCGGGACATGGTTTAGAGGCGGAACAGCATTCCGCTAGTTAAAGTAATGGAATCTAAATTGGGTTTAAGGAGGAACAATGACTGAAGTTGGGTTAATTAAATTGGCTGCCGGGTTGACAATAGCCATCGGAGGAATGGCTCCTGCTATTGGTATTGGTATGTCGGTATCTAAAGCTGTGGAAGCCATTGGGCGTAATCCAGAGGCAGAAGGCCCCATCCGCACTACCATGATCTTGGGCGCGGGACTTGCTGAGGCTGTGGCTATCTATGCGTTTGTCATCGCTCTAATCCTCGCGATTATTGTGTAATTGATGAGCGGTGGTGAAAGCACAGTGGCTAAGTCAGCAACTGACCCCTAGCATGGAGGAGGCGGTATGGCAAAGTTAGGAATTAATGTTGGGTATATAGTTTGGCAGATAATCGCGTTCGGAATCTTGGCATTCTTGATGCAGCGATTTCTGTATAAACCTATTCTCAACATGCTAGATAAGCGCGCTGAGAAGATTAAACAGGGCTTGGATGATGCGGAAAGGGCGCGTCAAAAGCTGGCTGAAAGTGAAAAGGAATACGTTAGAAAGATAGAGCAGGCGCGCCGGGAGGCTATTGAGATTGAGCGTCGTATCGTAGCTGATGCTCAGAAGGAACATGATGCTATAATTGCTAAGGCTAAAGCCGAAATAGAGCAAATGCGCACTGAAACGCGGCAGCAACTTCTGGCTGAGGCTAGACAAACTGCTATAGATTTGGCAATTGATATGTCGCGTAAAGTTTTGGATGAAACTGTAACCTCGAACGAAAAAGCGCAACGGCGACTCATTGACCAGTTCTTAGAAGAATTGGAGGAAGCATAATGAGTACGCGTAGCAATAAAGCTGAGGTTCCACATAAACAGGATGCAGCTTCAAGAGAATCGATAACCGCGGTTGTTGCTACTACGGTACCCTTGACAAAGGATGAACGCGCCGCGACTTTGCGTCGGTTGCAAGCTGAACACGGTACGGATATACAAGTAAAATATATTGTAGATGAGGATGTCTTAGGCGGAATAGTCTTACAGAAGGGTGATCAGATAATTGATGGTAGTATCACCAGAAAGAAGGGACCTACTAAGGTTATTGTGACCACCGCTGTGCCGTTGACGTCGGAGGAGAATGCTACGCTGCTACGTAAACTACATGCCAAACATGGTGAGGATATCGAAGTAGAGTATGTAGTTGATCCAGAGATTATTGGCGGAATTATTCTGCAAGTAGGAGATCACGTAATTGACAGTAGCATCGACAGAAAGTTAGAAGAACTGCGAAATTATTTTGGTAGTGGCTAAACACGTAGCTAAGAGCCACAAATGGCACGCGACCGCGTGTTTTTTGATAGATATGACGAGGGAATATGGCTAAACAATT